>JALZWI010000222.1 GCA_023299895.1 Arenicella sp.
TAGACACAAAAAAACCACCCTAAGGTGGCTTATTTGCTAGCTTTATTGGACTTTATTGCATCTTCTAAAACTAAGGATTGGTGGAGGCGGCGGGGATCGAACCCGCGTCCACAAGCCCTCCGCTCATCGGATCTACATGTTTAGTTTGTCTTTAGTTTAGCCTTTTACCATCTGGACAAACGCACACGGTTAAAGGTGAGTCGAATTGCGTTTTAACGGCAGCTTAATCGACACAAGCTACTCGCGATTTCATGTTCAATGAGATCTCGATTCTAAAGCCATGAACAACTCCAGTGAGACCCTAGCGGCTCTAAGCTGCTAGTGCGTAGTTATCGTCGTTTGCAACTATAACTTTGTGTAGCTGGATTTAAGAGGAACTCTACACAACCTCTACATGCACCGAAGGTTTCGCGACCCATGTCGAAGCCATGTCGCCCCCATTTCTTTTCAAAACTCAAAAAATGAGATAGAACTCGCAAGTCCTTTCGGGTTAGGGAGTATATGGGGTCAATTTTTGTGAATCAAATGAATTCGTGATTATTCTGGTTTTGCATAGATCACTGTCCAATAACCATTGACCTGCGCTGCACCCATTTCTGTATACATAATATCAACCATGTTCTGGCAATGAGGCTGGCTATTTAACCAGAGCTTAAAGACAGCTGCGTCAGTGTAAACGCCGTTTGCGATATTTTCAGCATAGCCGCGCCATTGGTAGCCAGTTGCATTAATTCTGTCACCGGCATCTTGTTTGGCATGATTTAGATGAGATAGGTATTTATGCTTGTGCATGTCCTGGCTGTGTTTTTGAGCGGCTAGGGCGAGTTGCGAATTCCAAGTTAAAGGTGGAGCTTTGTGTTTGCTCAGTAATTGGCAGCTAGTGCCTTGTTGGCGTGCTTGGTTGTGCAGCTCTATTAAGCTTAGTTCGGGCGTAACTTGGAAAGGCTGGCAGGCAGTATTGAGCATGCTCAGGCTTATCAACAAAAGGTTTCTAATCATGCTTGTTAGTATATTGCCCAATTAGCTTAGTAGGTTTAAATTAATTTTAAAGAGCTTTGAATAGGAAACTGTATTTCAAGCATTAATATGCAAGCATTGTATACAATGATCCCTTATAATCACGAGAACTACTGATTAAAATCTATAAATGACCAGCATTGTAAACAATATTGATTGTTAAGCTGTTTGAAATAATTTAGGTTTGAATATGAACACTGCATACAGAAAACAACTCCCTGCAACTAAATTAGACTATTTCGATACTCGTGAAGCGGTAGAAGCACTCCAAGTAGGTGCCTACGATAAATTACCGTATACGTCTAAACTACTGGCAGAAAACCTTGTTCGTCGTTGTACGCCAGAGTCATTACCCGGCTTTTTGCTGCAAATTATTGAACGCAAGCGCGAGCTCGATTTTCCTTGGTATCCAGCGCGTGTTGTGTGCCATGACATTCTGGGTCAAACAGCCTTGGTTGACTTGTCTGGTCTGCGCGATGCGATTGCGCAAAAGGGCGGTGACCCTGCACAAGTAAACCCAGTGGTGCCTACGCAATTAATTGTTGATCACTCTTTGGCTGTTGAACATGCTGGCTTTGAAGAAAATGCCTTTGAGAAAAATCGTGCAATTGAAGACCGTCGCAATGATGATCGATTCCACTTTATTAATTGGTGTAAAAAAGCGTTTAAAAATGTCGATGTGATCCAACCGGGCAATGGCATTATGCATCAAATTAATTTAGAGAAAATGTCGCCTGTGATTCATGCGCGTGAGGGCGTTGCTTTTCCGGATACCTTAGTGGGTACGGACAGCCATACACCCCATGTTGATGCACTCGGCGTTTTAGCGCTCGGAGTGGGCGGCTTAGAAGCAGAAACAGTTATGCTCGGTCGACCGTCTTATATGCGTTTGCCTGATATTGTTGGCGTAGAATTAAGCGGCAAACGTCAGCCGGGTATTACCGCCACGGACATTGTTTTAGCTGTGACCGAATTTTTACGTAATGAAAAAGTGGTTTCCGCATACCTAGAGTTTTTTGGTGAAGGGGCGACTAATTTGACCTTGGGCGACCGTGCAACGATTTCTAATATGACACCCGAGTATGGGGCGTCTGCAGGACTGTTCTATATAGATCAAAATACCATCGATTATTTAAAGTTAACTGGTCGTGATGACGAGCAAGTCAAATTAGTTGAAGCGTATGCCAAGCATACTGGCTTGTGGGCAGATGGTCTTAAACTTGCTGAATATGAACGTGTACTTAAGTTTGATTTGTCTAGCGTTGGTCGCAATATCGCGGGACCTTCCAACCCGCACCGTCGTGTTTCAACCTCAGATTTAGCAGATAAAGGCATCAGCGGCGTGGTCGAAAATGTCGAAGGGCAAATGCCAGATGGGGCAGTCATCATTGCCGCCATCACCAGTTGTACGAATACCAGTAATCCACGCAATGTTGTTGCCGCTGGTTTGATCGCGCGTAATGCCAATCGTCTTGGTTTGACTCGTAAGCCGTGGGTTAAGAGTTCATTGGCACCGGGTTCCAAAACAGTGCAGCTGTATCTAGAAGAGTCGGAGTTAATGCCCGAGCTTGAGA
>JALZWI010000223.1 GCA_023299895.1 Arenicella sp.
AGGCGAAGCCACGGGATGGCAAGCCGACATAGGAAGACACCTCAGGCGAGAAGACTTCGTCTCGTCAGCCCTCCCGGCCGAGGAGGGCTCGCGCAAACGTTTCAAAAAATTACCCAGCAATCAACAAGATTTCCAGTTCCACGTAATTCACCTTGCGTTTCTAATGCCCAAAGGCCATCACTAGTGCCACTTAATGATGTTTTAGCACCTTGGTCGGTCGACACCCACAAACGCCCAGCAGGATCAATCACGCCATTATCTGGGCAGGCAAACCAACCATTCTCACTGGTGTTTGGATTCCAGTCAGCATCATGCTCTTGATCACTCGGATCACCGCATTTTACTAGTAAGTCCCATGTTGCCGATTGACTTGAGAAATTATCTTCATCTTCTGTAATTTCAATAATGTGCCCAAAGCTATTATCCTCACGTGGATTAACCCCATTAACATCTTTACGTTTAGTGTTGTTGGTCAACATCACATAAACCTTACCTGTCTGAGGGTTAGGTACGGCATCTTCAGGTCGATCCATCGGCGTAGCGTCTAATAAATCTGCGGCACTACGAGCTTGTATAAGAATGTCGGCCTGCGAATCAAAGTGGTCTTTTAAAAGAGGGTTACTGATATCCAAAGCCATCCATTCTAATCTGCTACTCTCATCAAATTTAGCAACATACAGAGTTCCGAAATCTAATAAATCTTGATTGGCTTTTTTGTCCGTTAGGTTGACCTCATCGCGGCTAACAAATTTATAAAGGTATTCAAAGCGCTGATCATCACCCATGTAAATCACCAAACGGCCATCTTTAGCGATTACATTTTTAGCTCCTTCATGCTTGAAACGCCCTAACGCAGTTCTCTTAATAGGCGTCGAAGTAGGATCCATCGGATCAATTTCAACCACCCAGCCAAATCGATTCGGTTCGTTCGGTTCACGATTAAAGTCAAAACGTTTATCAAACTTGGACCAAAAAAATAAATCATGGCCTAAGTTATAACGACGATGGTTGTCAGTTTCATTTTTTAGATCATCTAAGGATCCACTAAAATGAAAATTGAAATTCTCCTCGCAAGTTAAATATGTGCCCCACGGAGTAATACCTCCAGAACAATTATTAAAAGTACCAATCACAGACAGGCCAGCAGGGTCACCTGACGTCTGCATACGAGTATGACCAGCGGCTGGGCCAGATAACTTAATTACACTATCAAGAGCGGTAATTCTACGGTTATAGGCAGATGCTCGGTTAACTCCCCACTGATTATCTTGTAACTGAATCTCAACAATGCTAACGCCCAATGCCGCTTTACAAATATCAGCATACTTAGCAGTAGTGGACTCAGCGACATTACGCCCAAAATCTGGGAACATCAAACCAGCCAACGTATATTCATGGTTGATACATAACAATGCTCGATCTTGCGGTCGATCATCTTCACAAAGCGAAATAAAACCAATAAAGTCATTATTGTACCCAAACTGACGGCTTTGACGCTCTGCAGACTGATTATTGATATCAAACTCAGGCGCATCTGCAAAAATAGGATCTCCCCATCTGAGTAGTATAGAAGCCGTATGATCAGGAGCAACGTGGTGGTCTTGATCATTCCCATGCTCAATTTCAATGAAATCAAAATTGAATTTCGATGTAACTGTTGATTCTGAAACAATAGCCTCAGACTCAACAGTCTCTTTAGAACAAGCAAAAGTAGTTAATCCAACACTTGTAACAAGCGATGATTTTATAAAGCAACGCCGTGAATAACGCTTTTCGCACAACCTAGCAAAACTATCCTTATTATCAGATACTGGGTTGGTGATCAGATCATCGTATTGCTCTTTCATAGTATAGTTACTCAGGGTCTACCAAATCAAATCATCAGGTATTTGATAATCAGCATACGGATCATCTTGTTCAGATTCATCCGTTGCCTTAGCTAAGTTCTGCACAATATAAGACGCATCACGTTGAGCAATTTTTTGTGCAACAACGTTAGGCACCAATTCAAAACTCTCACCGGTTAATGCAATAATATTAACTTGTCCGCGCGCTAATTGTCTTTGTTGCTCTACTGATACATAGAGTTTTTTAACTTTTTTATCGAACGTAAAACTATAGGCAATATCTGCATCATCACGTTCAATTTTACTACTTTCGACTAGTTGCTTAACCTGTGCTAACAAAGCCTTTTTTTCAATTTTCTGTTGGCGTTGTCGATTCAACTCTTTATCTCGTTGTGCTTTTTCCAGACGAATTTGCTCGGCCAACTTTGCACTATCAGACAATGCGCCTCGCTGTTTTTTAGGGATTTTAGCTTGCTTTTTTTTACGCGCGTTTTTAACCGATTGCTTATCAGTCAAGCCGGCCGTAAATAATTGATCTTTTAAAGAACTCATTTTTATCAATATCAGTAACGGTTTCTATTGCTTGTCGATTCTACCCCAAACAAGACAAAATATTACGAATAAGAAACTTGTATAATCTAATCATTAAATTCAAAAATAATATCCCACTATTAATTGTGATCAATCTTAAATGGCGTACTGCTGACCAAATAATCGGTCAAAACTACATGAAACGCTGGCATCTTCTGCGTAAGCCAGGCGTGCGCAACTTGTACTTGCATAAATACCTTGGTAGCGACGACGACCGCGCATTGCATGATCATCCGTGGTCATCTTGGAGTATTTTACTGTGGGGGCATTTGTTTGAAGTTACTGACAGTGGCACTAAACGAATCTGGCCATTAATTCCAAAATTTCGATCCGCTGAATACAGTCATCGTCTAATACTAAAAAGTAATCGAGCACTAACGCTATTTTATACTGGCAAGAAAGTTCGAGAATGGGGGTTTCACTGCCCCAAAGGCTGGGTACATTGGACAGAGTTTACAGATGAAGCCGGCAATCAGACTGGAAAAGGATGCGGAAATTAAGTTCTTTTAGTTGTTGATATAGCTTATCGCGATAACGATGCACATTGCCACTAACCGAGCAATCTTAAAAGTATCCTATAAACTTAACTGCTAAAATCTCATATAGAATGAGATTACTTCAAAAAACACTACCCCTACTCCTCACCTACACGCTCCTCTCAACGTTCAGTTCTTGGAGTTTAGCCTCTGGCGATTCACTCGTATTAACTGCTAAAACAGGCTATTTAATCCATAACGCGACCTATCTAAAACAACCAGATTGGTGGCCTGATGGATTCGAATGGGATGGTACCGGTTTAAACGACGACCCTTCATATCGTTATGGAGCATCGATGATTCGTTACGACGATGATAACTTACATTTTTGGTCATGCTCAGAAGGTAATGGCGACATTAACATTGCCGATTATATTCGTTATCGTCACTCTAGCAATGGCGGGCGAACTTGGTCTGAAGATAAAATTGTTTTAGCGCCGAGCATTGGTAGCGATGATGGCTGGGCAGTCTGCGACCCTAATGTCGTTAAATTCGGTGGGTATTATTATTTGGCTTATACAGCGACCAATGACCCTACTAATTTTGGTTTGAATAATCATATTTTTGTGGCTCGTTCAACACAACCAGATGGCCCGTTTAGTAAATGGGACGGTAATGGTTGGTCTGGCAGCCCAAAGGCAATTATTGAATATAATGGTCCAACAACAATATGGGGCTATGGTGAACCAAATATGGTAGTTGTAGATGACACCTTGTATTTGTACTATACCAATAGCGAAAGCGGAGTAAAAACTAGCCTTGCGACAGCTAATGCCAATAATAGCAACTGGCCAAATACCTTAGTTCAGCAGGGTGATGTGATTGAAAATCGAGATAACGGTGAAGATCAAACCGACATCAAATACTTGCCTGAGGTGGGTTTATTTATTGCAACCGCGATTGGCGAAAGGTTTACAGCACAAAGCTATGTGCACGTCTGGTCGTCAGAAAATGGATTTAACTTTCAACCTGTTGCCAATGACAATATCTCGCTCAATATTCAACCCACAGCACATAACTTAAGCATGTCTGGAAATGACTTAGGACATGCAAAAATGGGTCGTAAAGAGTTTATTAGTTACAGTTATACTGGACCTGGTGGTGACTGGGGTGTCTGGAATGCTTGGCTAAACCCAGTCGAAATTAGTGGAGCTGGCTGGGTCACAGTTCAAAATAGTCGTCGTTTTGATATATCCGGAGTCTTGATGCTCTTACTGGATGATGAATGATATTAGCCTGTTATTACTCACCGTTAAGTCAACTTTTGATAGCAATATCGTGTTTGAGAACCTCTATCACTATCGTTCTAACTGATATTTTAAATCGGCACCACTTTCCACACCGACATCGGCTTTTATCGACCATGCCGTATTCAACTGATATTTTAAAATTATTGATTGAGCCGCATCCAGTAAACCATAACCGTAGCCAACAAAGAACTTTGAAGATAGTCGCTTGCCAGCTTCAACGCTTGGTGCATTACCATCAAGCTGAAACGATAAGTCACTCAACCCAATCGTATCGCGGATACTGTTGGTTGTTTTGCTAAGCTTGCTTTGTTCACCATTGCCACGTAATGAATTGGCAATTCGTAACAGGGTTAAACCATCTGACGACTCGATATCACCAATTGGTTTATTAAAGATGAGAACAGATAGTATATCTTGATCCGACATTGACGGTGTTGAATAGAGGTTCAATACTGGTGAACTAGCTCGCCCAGTAACACTCACTCCGGCAACAGTCGTGTCGATGGTCTTTTGTGCTCGTAGCACTAGGTTAGGGTCATCAATACTCCCTTTATTGAATATTAAGCTGCCACGATCTATCTCTAACTCTTCTCCGTAAGCGGCGTATTTTCCGTTCTCAACATTAATCTCACCCTCACCTTGAACGATACCTTTTAATGTTTGAAAGATGCGCAGTTTACCGGTTAAGTTTGCATTAAGTCCTTTCGCATTAATATGTGTTTTTTCACCCAAATCAATCGATATGTCGAGCTTTTGATTGGCGCTTTTGGTGTCTTCTTGACCAGCCAAAACAACATCGTTTGAAGCCAAGGTAGCACTATCCGGCAGTTGAAAATCAAGTTCTGCTGAGGCAATAACAATGTCTCCCTTCAAATCTATTAATTCACTCGTTACTTTAGTATCAAAATTAACATCACCAACAACGATTAATTCTGAGGTGTTGGCTAGTTGTATATTCTCACCATTGAGTTGCACTGCAATCACTGGAGTTGAAAAATTTGATAAATCAAAAGTACCATCAATATCAAGCTTACCTTCACCACAAATCAAGCTTCCATCAAGGATAATTACCGAGCTATCCTCCGAACTTGCCGTTAGATTGATTTGCTCTATCTCTAAACCCAATTCTGCAAGGCTGACTGCTCCGTTGTTGACTTCAGCGAACAAGTTGATGCTCGGATCACTAACTGATCCTCCTAACGTGAGCTTGCTGCTAAATCCACCATCCAACGTAATATCATTTAATAATGAGGGCGGAAGATTTGCAAGGTCTTGAAAAGTAGCATCCACATGCCCAGTCAATTGTGCAGTATTGAATTGTGGAGATCCAAACCCATCAGCAATATTTATTTTTGCATTAAGTGAATCACCATCCTGTAGCTTTAGGGATGCAGTTAAATCAAATTCATCATTTTGTTGAAACACAAAACCTATTGCTTCTATCGACAGAGTTTCCTGCTCTTGCGGGTCGGAGTCTGATCTAGGCCAACTAAGACTTGAAGAGGTAGACTCAAGTCTAACGTTAATTTTGGACGTTTCATCACGGGCAGCGTTAACATAACTAAATTCGCCATTCGCGATACCAACGGATGTTAACCCATAGGCTTGTGTGAATTGATCTAAATTAGCAAAGTTCAGCGCGTGTATTGTGCCGTTGGCTGCTAGGTTTTGGTTGTCCTGAGTTACCGTTACACAAAGCGATTGATCATTATTAACCAAGCAAGTCTCAGGGACATCAATCGCGCCTTGTGCCAAACTCAAAGTGACTGATTTATTTAATGACCATGTTTTCGTCAAAGGATTATCGATGGTTAATTCTGACAGCTGTCCCGACCATCGTTGACCATCAACTCCGCCATTTGCCTGAACCTTAATTTCAGTATTATTGTTTTGCGAAACCAGCTGGTCTGATCCTAAAATAGCGTCTATGCTTAAGTCGTGTTGTAAGCCAGTGCCCGTTAATTCAAGATTGATAGATTGAGCGAATGCATTAGTAGCATTACTAATTTTGCCGGTATTAAACACAATGTTGAGTTGGTCTTGCCAATCGCCGACAGACGCATCAGCAATTAACTCTAGACTTTCAATTGAATAAGTAAATGCGTTCAAGCCTTGTGATTCTGCTTGTAAACTAATTTTAGGCTTGTCTCTTAAGCCTGTTAGGTGTCCGCTGCTGATTAAATTACCGCTAGCATTGGGTAATAAGTCACCAATATCTGGAGAATTAAGTTGCCAGTTAATATCATATGCGCTATCGATTTTGCCGTCGATAATCGCTTTACTGTTTCCCGCAAATAGATCGATTTGATTGATAATAATTATTTCACCAGCAAGCTCTGCATCAATATTTGCCTGTAATGGCCTTCCTTGTAACTGACCATCGGTATTGGCCATTAATTGATAATCATTACTTGTGCCAGTAATTTTGAATTGACCATCAGCGATCACCTCGGGTGAGTCGGTGATGATTGGCCATTGCAGTTGATTCCATTGTCCGATGATATCAATCCTACCTTCGCCATTGTTTGGATCAGTAAAGGCCAGGACGTTATCGACCTGCCCTGATACTTCGAAATATTTGGGTCGCTGCGTATTCAATTGGGTTAAACGAAGGTTGTCGATTTGTAGATTTCCTTGCTGGTAGTCTGTCGAGGCTTCAATTTGCCAGTTTGCAAACTGTTCATTTTCGCCACTAAGTCCACCACTCAAACTGGCTTGTAGACTATCTAAGCCTTCCCCAGGTGCAAACTGCCCTCGGCTCTCGAACGCACCATCACCAACTGAAATAATTTCACCCATGAGTGCTTGATCGGGTAATTGCGAACTTGTTAGTTGCGCTGTCCAGCTTAATAACTCACTCAGTCCATCATTGAGTGTTGCATCCAATTCAATCGCAAAAGGACTTGTTGCTGTCTGCGCAATGGTTAATTCTTCCCATACACCATAGATAGAGCCTTGCGTAGTAATTTGATAGGAAGGAGCCGCCCAAGATGTGCTGTGCTGTAAATCAACTTTACCATTTGCTGCAGCAGACAAATCAACACTGCCCTCTAGGGTGACAAAATTGTCAGCGTCATTAATATCAAGTTGATTGATCCGCAGTAAATTATTTTTTATATTGACCTGCAAATCAATCTGACTCAAAGATAACAACTGCCTATCATTTTGAATAATACTAATGTCGGATACGCTTGCTTGCCGAAGGTCTATATCGATTGGCAAGTCTAATCCCTGCCAAGGCTGGTATGCAGTCGTAGCTTGTTCAGCCTGTTCTTTTAAGGTCACATTGAGTTGTGACAGATTCAGCGAATTGATGGTCAGTGACTTTTTTAGTAAGGAGCTTAAACTCCAATCAAGCTTAGCCGTCTCTGCAGTAATATTTACCGCGTCAATATCAACTCGTAAACCATTGATCTGTGCATTTAAGGCATTTCCAGAAACTGAGTTAACCGTAATCATCGGTGATGCTTTAGTTAGCATCCAAGTTAAACCGCTTTGACTGTTCAACAACCAATAAGCAACAATAATCACGATAACTAACAATAACGCTAAGACGGCTATGCTAGTTTTAAAGATTGGTTTTAGTTTAATTGCCATACTATAAATCTGTGCCAAAACTAAAATGTAACCTGAGCGGCTCGCCATCTATATCAAGTGCTGATGCAAGATCTAAGCGCAACGAACCAAAAGGTAAGCGCCATCTAAAACCTAAGCCCACACTTTTTTTTAAACTCGGGCTACCGTTAAAGGCATCTCCAATATCAATGAAAGCGGCTAAGGCGTAACTACTTGTTATGGGGTGTTGGTATTCCACACTCCCTACAATCAGGTTTTTACCAACGGTCACATCGTCATCGTTTTCTACCCCAATACTTTCAAATGAATAACCTCGCACAGTGTCATCACCACCAGTCAAAAAACCTAAAGATTCAGGAATTTCGTCAGCATCATCGATCAGCGTTCCACCAAATCCAACCCTAAGCAAAAGACGGCCTTTGCCAAGAGGGCGGATAAACTTAGCGTTAATTACTGCTTGCGCTAAGCTAACACTAGACAAAAGGCTATCACTGGTCCCCCGTAAAGCGATTGAAGCACTCCATCCTTGAGTGGGAAAACGCAAATCATTGGATACAACATGCTCCCAACTGACAGAAGGTACTACTAATGTTTGCGTTGTCTCGACCAAGCTGTCAAGGTCATTCTCATCTTCAAGACGATCGAATTTTTCACGACTGGCTGTCAAGCCATATTTGAGTAAGGCGCCGTGCCAATCGTGGGTCAATTCGGTACCGAGACTTGATTGTTGAAATTCGCGATTATCACCTGTTTCTTCTTCAAGAGTAGCGAAAAAATTCAAACTGTCTTTGGGTGAACCAGTTAATGGAACTCGATAGTTAGCAATTAACGAGCGCCTAACCTGTGAAGCACCAAGACGAACGTTAATATTATGACCTTTATCATTGATGCGGCGGTTTTCATAGCCAAAGCCACCTCGAACACCGGTATCAGTACCAACACCCCCTTCTGCGCTGTATGCTCTGCGTTTTTTGGGAGTCAATTTAATAATGATAGGAACAGTTGAACTTGATTGATCGCCATCAGCTGCCTGAACTGATACGGTTGAAAAATAAGGTGTGTTTATAAGGTTTTGCTGGGTATCAACAAGGTCACCAGTATCGTATGGATTACCTTCTTTGAAAGTTACCAGTGACTCGAGTAATTTCGTATCAATTAACTGTTCAGTATTAGCATCAGCGTCCTCAGGTATCTCCCATTCAAAACTGGTTGAAGAGACAGAATAACGATTACCACTTTCAAACCTTAAACCGATATCAGCCGAGGTTAGTTCTTCATCAATAACAATTTGACTGTTGACAAAACGTGCGTCGAAATAACCGAACCTTAATGCGGTTGATAGCAGTGAGCTTTTTGCTGTTTCATAGCTTGGTTGAAATAATCTATTTCCCTCTTTCAAAGGATAATTAGTACGCCAGCTAGTAAATTCTTGTTGTTGCTTCTCAGGTAATTCCATCTCAATAGATAAGGAGCGAATGATTACCGGCTGATTCAATTCAATGTTATAAATTAATTGATTTGGTGTCGTCGCTTGACCCAAAGAAACATCTACTTTGTAATAGCCATATGGCTCTAATGCTTCTTTAATTTCATCAAAGGCTTGTTTTTTTAATCGCTGCTCAGCACTATCAGAGATTACAGGGTTTTCTTTTAACTGCGTGTAGATGCGAACGTGCTTGCGCACATTCTCTAACAACTCTCCTTTAACACCAGTAAAACTGACTTTATAATTAACCGTATCAGCTGCGCAGATATTATTAATCCCTATCAATAATAGGAGAAAAAAAATTAGCCTGGTGAGCTGATTTGAAGGTGCTAACAAAACTAAATCCGAAAATTAATTAAAGGCGACTTAGAATACCAATATTTGCGTAAGTAATTGTGATAATTCTATTGAATTAGCGGATACTTGAACATCTGATTATAAACAAGAAATACTCAACTAAATCCATAAAACCAAAGGTCGTAGTTACTATATTGCTGTTAGTTTATATGATTTACTTTGCATAGCAGAATGTAAAAATTGAACCCTTTTTATTTGAATTGAAAATGCGTCGAGCAACTCTAATATTTGGTTCTATGTGCATTGGTTACGTTATTGGTAGGCAGACAAAATACATAACACTAACCTCAAAATAGTGGCACGGAATTTTCTAATTTAAGCATAAACCAACAAGCGCCTATGCCATCTGAAAATGAAAGTACAAAGGCACAGCAATATAAGCAAAAATCGCTAACAATGTTACCCCTCGAACTAATTTCGAGTTAAACCGTCGAAATAAAACGACGGATAACAGAACACCAACAGCGGCTTCAAACAAAGAAAAAGCAGCGCCGTGATGTCTATCATCCCAATAGCTAATAGGTGAATGGAAACGCCAATCCGTAAATGGCCAAAAATGAGGGTGTGCATCATGAGCATGCACAGGAAAATCTCCTGCTAAATGAGTAATCGCCGCTAAAGCAAATAGACATATCGCGGAACTTGTCGCTACAGATAGGTAACTAGGGTTTTCAAAAGAATCTGGTGTTTGTATTTTTAATTTTGTCCAAATAATACCGATAAACAAAATAACTAGGTACAGCGGCAAAGAATTATCGATCGCCGTATAAGTCAACATTGGTTCGGAAAAATAGACTTCGCGCCATAATTGACGTTCAGGAATGCCGGCAAACTTTGACCAACTAAACAAGCCAAAAACAGCGATGTCAGGAGCAATGCTACCGACTAAAATAGCAATATTCTGTTTTACAGGTCGCTGAGGATTAGCAAAGAGTGCGGCCGCAATCAGTGCGTGTGTTTGCGTCATCATAATTATTGTTACCTATAGCGAATTATTAATCCGAAATATAATATATAGAAATTATATATTATAGGTAGCTAATACTTTCTTTATGGCGATAAAACAATCCTTTGTATTGAGCTGTTAAGTCCACAGAGGTAATTTCTCTGGCTTATGTAACATCTTCCGCACCAGCAATATTAATGGTCTTCTGAAAACTCAGTAACACTAATATTACTAATTATCTAAAACATTGCTAGTTTGCTTTAGTATCATTCTGCCTGATCGCGGATGCCAAACTCTATCTAGATAACCGCGCTGTTCTTTCCCATCCTTCGCTTTAGACACATGGTTTTTCTCTAAAGGCTGAACTTGCGTTACTTTCAAGTACCCTGAATGATTAAGTTGATTAAGCATATACCTAATTTCATCTTCAGCCCCATACATTTTTTGATTTACTAACTTTCGAAAATGAGTCGGGTTATTCATCAAAGCTCCGCACAAAGAAAGTAAACTAGAAGACACTTCAACGACATCAAAGTCAGGCCATTCTACGATCGAATAACTAAGAGGCTTAAGAGGGTCTGCTTGTTTGGCGGTCGGTACTTTCGTCTCATTAAGCTTGTAGAAAATTTTCATCAAGCGTTTTTGTTTACGTGACAACAAAACAATATTGTTATTTAAAAAATCCACGAACCTCACGAATGATTCGTTACGCTTCAGCAAAGGCACCAAATTCATCGACCAATCGGAAAACAATCGTTTATCCGTATCAGCATCTAAAATCTCAGTAATGTTTTGATGACGAGTATCTTTTCGAATATTTTTAATTAAATTCGATACCTGAGCTTCTTCACCTTCAATAACGTGTAAATAATGCCCATAACCATAACTGAGCACGCCAGTAATTCCATGAGACGCATTAGACACTTTTGAAGACTCCACAATAGGAACAATGTCACTTAGCTTAACTGATTCACTTATATATACGTATAATCTCATAATTTTTACCTCTAACTTCATGAGATAGCTCGAATTTTAAACTGAGCTATCTGGGTTAAAACGTCTTTGTGGGGGGACGTATTTAACAACCCGATCAACCTGTTCAAGTTTCGTTGAGGGCAAGTTGGATAGTAATAGTACAACAGTTATATAGACTAAAGTATTAGCCTGAAGTCTAAGACCTTCGGTTATCTTTATATAAGTGCCGGTTAACCTTAATTATTATTTATTTGGCAATTATGTCGTAGGCTAAAAAGTGTCCGTAGCTTCAATCAATGTAGACCTAATACCCGCTTCAAACATTGAATGCCCAGCGTCTTGAATGATGTGTAGTTTGGCCTCCGGCCAGGCTTGTGATAACTCCCAAGCCGATTCTGGTGGGCAAACCACATCGTACCGACCTTGTACAATAACAGCAGGAATGTGTCTGATTAAATCAATATTATCAATTAGTTGATTTTCATTTTCGAAAAAACCTTTATTGGTGAAGTAATGGCACTCAATACGGGCAAATGCCTCGGCGAAACGATCATTGCCATAAGCTTTAACCGCGTTTTGGTCTTGGATCAATTTTGAAGTACTACCTTCCCAGATGGACCATGCGCGAGCAGCCTCACTGCGCACCTTATCATTCTCACAAGTAAGCCGTTTATGATAAGCACTTAACAAATCGTCTTGCTCCTCTATTGGAATAGGCGCAAGAAAATGCTGCCATGCA
>JALZWI010000224.1 GCA_023299895.1 Arenicella sp.
TTTGTTTTTGCAAAAAAAATGTTGGCGTTTAGTAAGGCAAATACTAAATCAAGTAAGACTGCACATGTATTAATGCAATTGAATAAATTATTCGACGGTATTGTGCCACCTACATTTAATCAAGCAGGTATGACTATTGTTCAAGACTCAATGCTCGTGCAATCAAATTTAGTAGATGAAGATAGCTTCAATACTGATGGTTTAGTGTATCGAATGGAGTTGCCCTTATTGCGCACTGAGGAGTTACAGGCTGAGAATGAGGCAGCGCCAATTGTTCGATCATCAGATACGCAACCAGCAGTAACTCCAAAAGAAAATAAAGTAACTCATCTAATGCAAGCTGGTTTAGCTGTTCCAGTGCGGTATGCGCATGTAAAAATTAGCGCTGGTCAACTAGAACTAACACGATCCAGTGTCTCTAATGTTGCGACAATGCTCGACAAGCAACAATTATTTATTCTGAGTGACAGCCAACGCAATTCACTGCAATTAAATGATCGGCTGGGTTCGAATCATGCCGATGGTGTGATTAACGCGATACAGGTGCTGGAATAAAATTAGAAAATGGCACGTAAACAACGCACAATTAATTCTTTTAGTTTGTCCTTTTTGGATATTATGTCGTGCGGTCTTGGTGCAGCTGTATTAATTTTTTTACTGCTAAAACATGTTGTCGATGGACCTTCAGCGACTACCGAGATACAGACCTATGCCGAAGTATCTTTGCTCGAAGAAGAGATTAAAGAAGGTGAAGAAAACTTAGTTCGTATTCGAAACACCATTGATGATGTCAGCAATGAGACTGTCACGGCAAAAGGTTTAGCGCGACAAATTGAAGATGATATTAGCCAGTTAAAAAGTCAATTAGAAGAGATTGCACCAGATTCGAGTGCCGATATTCCAGGCATTAGAAACAAAATTGCCAAACTTGAATCACAAAAAGAAGCGCTAGAGAAAACAGTGCCTGCTGGCAATAAAGCGTATGAGTTTACGGGTGATGGTGAACGTCAATATTTAACAGGTTTGAAAATTGGCGGTGAAAATGTATTGGTCTTGATTGATGCTTCGGCCAGCATGCTTGACGAAACCATTGTGAATATTGTTCGGCGACGAAATATGACCGATGATCTTAAATTACAAGCACCGAAGTGGCAGCGTGCTCAAGCGATTGCGCAATGGGTGATCGCGAACTTGCCGTTATCAAGCGACTTTCAGGTTTTGATGTTTAATACCGACACATCCCCTGTTTATGGTGATGATATAAATGAATGGTATGAAGTAGGTGACTACCAAAGCATATCAGGAGTGGTAGACGGCATTATGCAAACAGTGCCTGAAAACGGTACAAATATGTCTCAGGCATTTACAGCTGCGATGAATATGACTCCCAAGCCAGATAATATTTATCTAGTCACGGATGGATTGCCGACTATTGGTGATGGTAATACTAAGTCTGGTTCAATCACGGGTGTGGAGCGATACCGATTGTTTTGGCAGGCAATAGAAGAAATTTTGCCAGGGATTCCTGTTAATACTTTATTATTACCCTTAGAGGGTGATCCTTATGCTGCCGGTTCTTTTTGGGGCTTAGCTTTACAAACGCGCGGCGCCCTAATTACTCCAGCGAGGGATTGGCCATGAGTCGACGCAGAACTAGACGCTCCGCGGGTGATTCAAATATCTCTTTTTTGGATGTGATTTGCTGTGGTTTTGGTGCCATTGTTCTGCTGTTGGTGATTGTTAAACCAACGCAATTAATTGTGCTTGAGGACGCAGAAATAATTCGTGATGGCCAAGTACGAATCTTGCAAGAACGACTATTTGAAATTCGTGGCCAGGTCGAATATCTTGAAACAGACTTAAACGCGAAACACGAACAGCTTGGCGATGACCAGCGTCGTGTCGCGATATTGCGCAGCGAATATGACCTACTTAATTCACGACTCGCCAGTATCGACCTTAATGGCGCTGATGATGCTGCTGAAGCACTTGATTTACAGATCGCCTTACAAAGTTTGACGCGTGAAATGCAACGTCTGCTGCAAAATCGTAAACAATCAAATAATTATGTTGGTGGTGTGCCTGTTGATTCTGAGTATGTAATATTCGTGATTGATACCAGTGGTAGTATGGTCTCAGCGGCATGGGGCAAAGTGCAACGCGAAGTAGCTAATGTGTTGGCGATTCACCCTGAAGTTAAAGGTATTCAAGTTATGAATGATAATGGTACATATATGTTTTCAGGCTCAAGAGGTGAATGGCTAAGCGATAGTCGGCAGCGTCGTAGTGCGATTGTGCAGCAATTGTCGACTTGGCAAGGCGGCAGTAACAGCAGTCCAGTGGAGGGGATTACCGCAGCGATTCGACGATTTTACGACGAGAATAAAAAAATCAGTTTATTTGTGTTCGGCGATGACTTTGCTGGCGGCTCGATTCGTCGAGTTACCAAAACGATTTCGCAACTCAATGAAAAGAATAATCGTGGTGAGTCTCTAGTGCGTATCCATACTATCGGCTTTCCAGTACAGTTCACAGGCAGACCAGCGATAAACGGTAATGCTATGCGTTACGCACAATTGATGCGAGAACTGGCAGAACAAAATAACGGTGCATTTGTGGGGTTGAACAGTGTTCGATAATTATTCAGTTTTTGTAAAAGGCTCAGCGACATTGCTGACTTTATGTTTGTTGAGTGCTTGTGTCAGTACCGTTACTGTAACTGGCAAGATTCCGACACCATTGATTGAGCAGTTGCCGCTGCAAGCCAAATTAATCTACAGTGATGAATTTACGCGTTATAGCTACGAAGAAGGAGAAAAAGGGAGGGGCCTACGAAGCATTGCGTTTGGGGCTGCTCAAGTCACCCTGTTCGATAGAATCTTTGGCAATTTACTAAATATTGTCGATCTTGAATCTGCCGAACAGGATATCGATATTACGATCACGCCGACGCTACTTGATTTTCAGTATAGTGCTCCTCGTGAAACACAACTTAATGTGTATGAGATTTGGTTGAAATACCGTTTGCAGATTACGGGTGATAATAATCAAGAGGTGGCTGATTGGGTTGTTAGTGGCTATGGTAAAACTCCTACGGCTTTGTTAAAAACTGCCGATA
>JALZWI010000225.1 GCA_023299895.1 Arenicella sp.
CGCGATGTCTTTAGCACCTGGCACTTGCATAATCGAAGGCGCCACATAACCATCAAACACGATGTCGGCATAGGCTAAATCTTGAATCACCCAAAATTTATGTTCAATTGCCATTTCAACAATACGCTCAAAAAACTCGAGTTCAACACATTCCGCAGTAGGATTACCAGGAAAATTTAGCACTAACATTTTAGGCTTAGGGAACATGTTTTTCAGTGCTGTTTCTAACTCAGCAAAAAAATCAATCCCGGGGCCCATTGGCACATGACGAATATCAGCTCCAGCTATAATGAAACCATATGGATGAATTGGATATGCCGGGTTGGGCACCAAAACCGAGTCACCGGTATCAACCGTGGCCATGGCTAAATGAGCCAACCCTTCTTTCGAGCCAATGGTAACAATAGCTTCGGTTTCTGGGTCCACATCTACATTGTAGCGCTCGCCATACCAATTACAGATCGCTTTCCGCAGGCGTGGAATGCCACGCGATACAGAATAACGATGAGTATTACCACGTTGTGCTGCTTCACATAATTTATCTACGATAGGCTGTGGTGTAGGCTGATCTGGATTCCCCATACCAAAATCAATAATATCTTCACCGCGCGCGCGCGCTTCAGCCTTCAATTCACCTACGATATTGAACACATAATGCGGCAAGCGCTTAATTCTAGGGAAGTCATCCATATGTCAGTTTATACGGTCGAATTTGATATTAAATTTCAATCGCATATTGTAACGACCCTCTACTCAAAAGTCGCTAAATTTGTGTAAATTAGTGATTCGCAATGACAACAACAACCGGTTAATCAATTCGATTTAGGTAAATATGAAATTGGGTTTACTGGCTGACCATTTTTACGAATTTGAAAATGCAAAGCAGTTTGTCTATTACGATTCACTCCGACTGAAGCTATTCTTTGTCGAGAGCTTACTCGCTCACCCTCACGCACGTAAATTTCACTGTTGTGCGCATAGGCACTTAAGAAATCATCATTATGTTTGATGATCACTAAATTTCCATAGCCTTTTAGACTATTTCCAACATAGACTACTTCACCTGCACTGGTTGCCAGAACTGCTTGGCCTGCTTGACCTTGAATATCAATGCCATGCTGCCCTTGGGCTTGTGAAAAACCGCGAACCACTTCACCCTGCAATGGCCAAGTCCATTGGTCGATTGCTCCGGTGTTAGGTGATCTCTGAGGAGATGCGACTTTAGCAACACTGTTCGTTTCTGACTCTTTAGTAGATGTGCTTATCGTCGGTATTGTTTTTGATTGTTCAATCGGCTCAATCACGATTCGTTGATTGGGTTGTTGAGGTATACCCCCTGTTGATTTAGTGGCAAAGCCAACCGGTTTGGTCAGACGAACTCGTTGCCCAACTTGTAATTTAGTTGTATCAGCAATTTCATTCCACTGGGCTACTTCTGTGGCATCCAGCCCCATTGCAAAGGCAATCGAATACAATGTATCACCTGGTTGCACATTACGTACCAGGCTCCCTCCGATACGATCAATCTCAATATTACTATCGATGGTAGAACGTTCAACAACCGCAACCTTGTTAGGAGGAGTGCATGAATACAACCCACAACTCAATGCAATGAATATTGCCAGCCCTACTATATTTGGCATACTTTGACGATCACCATAATTTATAAATAATAAAACCAATAACAATAATTGCCAAACTAATCCAGCCAAGCCATTCAACTTGCTTATGAATCGTTTTTTCTAATTTATCACCGCCTAATTTCACCAAACCGGCAACCAAGAAAAATCGTGCGCCGCGACTAATTACTGACATGGCAACAAATGGCAAAATAGCAATACCAACTACGCCAGATGCAATCGTGAAAACTTTATAAGGAATCGGTGTAAAACCAGCCACTAAAACAATCAATATTCCATACTCTGTATAGGACTCTTTGGCGGATTCAAACTTCTCATGCGCATGAAAAAAGTCTAATAACTGCGCACCATAAGCTTCAAAAAAGAAAGCACCAATGAAGTAACCGAACAACCCTCCTAACACCGACATAATGGTCGTGATTGCCGCAAAGCGCCATGCTTTATCTTGCTGGGCTAATACCATAGGCGCCAGCATAACATCCACCGGAATAGGAAAAAAAGAGGACTCTGCAAAGCTAATGCCAGCTAAATAACGTTCAGCATGGCGATGTCCAGCCCAACGTAATAGTGTGGTGTAAATCGGTTCAAATAATTTCATTTCGAAGGAGATTCCTGATTAATCTATCTCTTTGTTTCTATTTTTTTCAACAACGGCTTTATCCAAGTCCTGCTAATCGCGGGACAAAACGAACAGCTTCTATTTGCTGTTGCCTTAAACCGCTACTAGTTTTGTCGATCACCGTGAGCACTTGTTTTTCACCCTGTCCAACGGGCATGACAACTCGGCCACCTAGTGCCAATTGTTCGATTAGTTGTTCTGGAACATCTTCCGAAACAGCCGCTGCTAAAATACCATCATAGGGTGCATTATCGGCAAAACCTGAGAAACCATCGCCGTGCCGAAAGATAACATTACGTATTCCTAAGTCATACAACCTATCTCGCGCTTGACGATGTAATTTAACAATCCTTTCAACACTCACAACCTTTTTGCACATACTAGCGAGAATTGCTGTTTGGTAACCGCAACCTGTGCCAATTTCTAACACTTTGATACGAGGCCTATCAAACAAAATTTGCGTCATTAACCCAACGATATATGGCTGTGAAATTGTCTGGCCGTGACCAATTGGCAACGCAGTGTTTTCATACGCCCTGCTCGAGAGCGCTTCATCAACAAAAATATGTCTCGGCAAGTCGCGCATGATTCTCAAAACGGGCTGGTTTGACACACCCATTTCACGCAGCTGTTCAATCAAGCGACGGCGCGTACGATCGGAGGTCATGCCTATGCCCGAATGGCGTTGTATTTCATGTTGAAACATCTACGAATTATAAGCGATTCACCACAAAGTGGGTATCAACTTGTGCTTAATAAGGGCTGATTAATTCATCTCTATTTAAATACTGTATTATTAAAGTTTGTAACACTCCTCATAAAAGAAAGCTAAAATGTCTCCTTTAAACAAAACACTCTTTCTAGCATCCCTAACCTTGATGTCAAATTACACACTATGTACCTTGCACACCTAGACTCTTCAGTTAACTGCCTCGATTTCAGGAAGATTTTCTCAGCCAATAGTTGATAGAAGTCAGATACCACATTGATAAACTCATCAGGCAATTTTCGCTCTGCTATTTCTTACTCTATCGCTTTATTAACTTCACTCATAGCACTAATTGTAAGTACAAGGCATGAACATTAAAACAACTAACTTTATTTAATTATCGTTATTGACGATCAATTACTTATCTCGATAGCTGCCCAGACAATCGCTGTAAACCTGCATCACTTGGCCAGCGCAGTAAAGCTTGCTCAACAACCGATCGTGCTTGTTCGACTTGCCCTATATCGTTTAAGCCAACAGAATACACATAATGATAATATGCTGAGCTATCAGCTTGTTCAGTAGATATTTTTAGATGAGGTATCGCGATGTCTTTTTGTTGTTGTCTAATTAACAACATCGCATAAGCAAAATTAGCGCTACTACTGTTGGCTTCTATCTTGATTGCTTGTTCTAATAAATCTCGGCCTAAATCATCTCGATTAGTCGCTCGGTAAAAATCAGCAAAATTAATCAATGCTGGAAGATGATTTGGCTCTATTGCTATTGCTCGTTGATAGGCTTGCTCTACAGACTCAAAATCCAATTGAGTAATCGCAAAATTTGCAATCGCTAATTGCCCTTCAGGACTGTCCACATTGATATCGAGTGATTCCCGGTATTCGTCTAAGACTCCAGCAATTTGTTTTTTATGCTGATCGGATAGCTGCTGATAGTTCTGCAATAATAGAGTCAAGGCCTCAAAGCGTACAGAACGAACAGGATCTTCCATTGACTTAAGTGCCATTGGAAGTAATACAGTTACTGGCATATTTGCCATCGAGGCTAATGCCGCTCGCCTAATTAATGGTTCTGAATTGCTAAGTTGTAACTTGGCTATGTCAAAGCTTGCTTGAGTTGGCGTGTCGGCAAGCGTTGCAAGCAAAGCCGCGCTTCGCATTACTGGCTTATTATCTGTTTTTAAATAGTCTTGGATATCCGCGAGTACATCTTCACCATTTTGATATGCGTGTCGAGTTAAGGCCCACTGATGTGTACTTAAACTCGGTTTAATGTTCTCATGCAACCAATTCTCATCTTTATCTTGATGGCAAGCCAAGCACGGATTCGGCGAACCCAGCACGCTAGTAACTTCAGCATTGGGCACCACAAAACGGTGATCACGACGCGCATCTACTTGCATATAAATTCGGTCTGGCATATGGCAATTAACACATTGAGCACCTGTCGATGCCAGAACATGTTGATGATGATCAACCGTTTCATAAGCAGTCGGACTATGGCATTGTAAGCATAAGCCATTGCCCTCGATCAAGACCGCACCCGAATGAGGATTATGGCAATTTGAGCAAGTGACTCCACTGTCATGCATTTTACTTTGTAAAAAAGAACCCAAGACAAACGTCTCTTGCTTAATTTGCCCATCAGCAAAGTAAGTATTGTCATCCATTATTTCTAAGCGTTGTAAATCATTGTAACTCTGTGCGCTGTCATGCTGAGCCAAGGTTGATCTAAACGAGTGGCAAGCACCACACATATCAATTTCATTGCTTTGTGTTTGATCGTTTGGAGATGAGCTCGCGATATTGGCATTGTCTCGAAAATGCCAATCAAGTGATGTCTGCTTGGGTGTAACAAAACCAGTATTATCAATTTGATAACTGTCTTCCTTCACTAAGCGAACATGCTCACTGCCTGCGCCATGACAAGCTTCACAAGCGATGTTAATCTCAGCCCATTGCGTATCATATGTGTGATCAGCAATATTATAATTTTTTTCAAGCCCGGTCGAATGACAATCAGCGCAGCGGCTATTCCAATTTTGATAGTGACGCTCCCAATGAAAAATATTTTCCTTTGACATATCTTCACCTGGTCTTAAATGAAACCAGCGTTGACCTCCCTCTTGCATAGGTCGTGCATCCCAAGCCATATTAAGCGCTTGAATGTGACCATTATCGAACTCCACTAAGTATTGCTGCAGTGGATGATAGCCAAAGGTATAACTTATTTCATGTCGCGTTATCTCGCCATTATTTTCAGTAATCGCAACCCAATAACTAGTGATATTTTCTGCTTGCTGAGTATAAAATTGATAAGACAGTTGATGAGCTGTGATTTTCTGGTCGGCGAAATTCGCCAATACAGAATCCTCACTCGCTTCTCTCATTGCTTGAAAATGATGTGACTTCTGCCATTCTTGATAAGGCTGTTGGTGGCAGTTTGCACAATTCTCTGAACCAACAAATTCTGCTTTTGCGGGTAATGACATTTCGACTTGCGATTCCCGCCCCTCTTGTTGGCAAGCAGTTAGAAATAGCACTAAAGCTCCCGCGAAAAAAACTTGCAATGATAATTTAGGAGCTAAATAAGGCATTCTGATCTATCTGGTCAAATTGGTTTTAGGTTATTGTTATACTTTGATTCGCATTAATACCAAACATCAAAAGAAAGCATGCAAAAAAAAATAATTCATATTTATACTTACCCCGACGCGGGCGCAGATGCTTCGCCCAATCATCAGTTCAAATAATAGCAGGATCAGGCATAGTTGGTGACCGCTATTACAAAAACCAAGGCACTTTTTCTAAGACAAATCCTAGTACGCCAAAACAAGAAATCACCTTTATCGAGCCTAAAGAAATCAATAATTTTAATTTGCAAAATAATTGTCAATTAAAGTATCAACAACTAAGACGTAATGTAATTACTGATGGTGTGCGCTTAAATTACCTTATCGGAAAAATATTTACCTTTGGTCATCAGAAATTTAAAGGTATCGAATTATGCGAGCCTTGTAAGTACTTGGCTAAAACAGTTGAGTCTAAGTTACTGCCTGCGATGGTTGGTAAGTGTGGCTTACGAACTCAAATACTCAGTGGTGGTGAATTAGTTGTTGGTGATCAGTTTAGTTTATGAACACGTCCGCGATTGTACTCGCAATAAGTTCTTGTCCCGCATCGTTAGGGTGAATTCCATCTACCAACAAGTGCTCAGCATTTACAAACGCCGCTCTAGCATCTGCAACATTTATTCCCGTAAAACTCAAAATAGCCGTACTAATTTCGGCCGCTTTTTGATTTTGTGATTCAGAGCTTGTTATCAGCGGTAAGGTGACAATAGTAACGGCGACATCTTGAGAGTCTGCAATATCAGCCATCGCTTGTAAATTTGTAATTGCATTATTAACCGAACCACGTAATGCGTCATTAGTGCCGAGCATAATAATCACGTCACTGGGTTTATTACTTTGCAATACTTGTTCAAATATCTTTAGTCCGTAGCTCGTTTCTACGCCATTAATACTGTTGCTATTATCAACAGGGATAGACAGAATATCAGCAAGCTTTGTTGGCCATGGAACGGCCAAACCAAATCCAGTTGACATGCTATCGCCAACAACTAATATAGACTGCTGCTCAACACTACTTAGATTTGACTCTTTATCACAGGATGCGACCAATAAAATAACAATAAATAATAATGCTACTAACGTGTTTTTCACTTCTTAGTTCACCAATGCATCAGCACCCAGCTAATATTTTTCATCAGCACAGGCTACACATTTTATAAAACACTCGCAATAGTTGA
>JALZWI010000226.1 GCA_023299895.1 Arenicella sp.
CTATTCAGCGCAAAGAAGTCGACGATCAAACGGATATTGACGATGATGCAGTTCTAGTGATTTTGCAAAAACAAATCAAACAATCACAAGAGTCAATTACCCAGTTTACTGCGGGTGAACGCCCGGAGTTAGCTGCCAAAGAACAAGTTCATATCGATCACTTAGCCGTTTACTTACCTGAACAACTTGGTGACGACGAAGTCGCCGCTGCGGTCGCTGATGCAATTAGCAAATCTGGCGCACAAAGCATGAAAGACATGGGCAAAGTAATGGGCATTCTAAAAGGCCAATTACAAGGCAAAGCCGACATGGGAAAAGTTAGCGGACTGATCAAAGCGGCGCTATCATAGAATTAAATACTCGCAGTTTTATATTAAAGCTGGATGAAACTTCATAGCTTGTGAGTGTTTCACTAGCCACACACCCCACCGCAGCAGTAGAATAGCCAGATGGCCGGGCGCATACCTCAACACTTTATTGACCAACTGATTAATCGAATCGATATTGTCGATTTGATCGATGGTTATGTGCCGCTTAAAAAGGCTGGCGCTAATTACAAAGCTTGTTGCCCGTTTCACGGCGAGAAAACACCGTCTTTTACTGTCTCTCCCTCTAAGCAATTTTATCATTGCTTTGGTTGTGGCGCTAATGGCACGGCGATTAGCTGGTTGATGGACTATGACCATATGGAATTCCGCGAAGCGATAGAAAAACTCGCCAGCAGTGCGGGTCTGGAAATACCGGAAGAGTCACAAGGTTATGAAAAGAAACAAACTGTCAGCGAAGGCATTGATCTTTATGACTTGATGAATCGAGTTAATGAGTTCTATCAAACTCAGTTACGCCAGCATACTGACAAGCAACAAGCCATCGAGTATTTAAAAAACCGCGGCTTGAGTGGTGAAATCGCGAAACGCTTTGGCCTTGGTTTTGCGCCTGAGGGTTGGGATAATTTAATGTCTACCCACGGCGCTAGTAACGCTGAAAAGAAAGCCTTAGTGGATACCGGCATGCTGAGTCAAAACGACAATGATCGAATCTATGATAGGTTTAGACACCGTATTATGTTTCCGATTCATGATCATCGTGGTCGCGTGGTTGGTTTTGGTGGTCGTGTACTCGATCAAGGCGAACCAAAATATTTAAACTCACCTGAAACACCTATTTTCCATAAAGGATCAGAGTTATACGGTTTGTTCGCTGCCCGTGGCGGCATCAAAGAAGCCGATGGTGTGTTGGTGGTAGAAGGTTATATGGATGTGGTGGCTTTGGCGCAAGCCGGTATTAATAACGCGGTCGCAACACTGGGCACCGCAACCACACCGATGCATTTGCAGCGTTTATTTAGGCATACTACCAATGTGACATTTAGTTTTGATGGTGATCGTGCCGGTCGAGCGGCCGGTTGGAAGGCACTAGAAACTAGTTTACCTCTATTGAAAGACGGTTTTCAAATTAGCTTTTTATTCTTACCCGATGGCGAAGACCCAGATACGATGGTGAAAAAAGTTGGTAAAGAGGACTTCGAAGAGCTGGTTCGTAACGCATCGCCACTGCCTGAATTTTTACTCGACAGCTTACAGACACAAGCGGACCTGAAGCGTTTAGATGGGCGTGCCAAACTGGCTAAGCTAGCGGAACCCTTAGTACAACAATTACCAAATGGGATGTTAAAAAAAATGGTGGTTGAACGTTTGTCGAGCCTAACTCAACTAGCTGCAAAAGATTTAAGTGCGTCTATTACAAAACCAACTAGGTCTAGTAATGACAATTACTCTCGTCGAGCAAAGCAAACGTCATCTAATAAAACTCCAACAATGACGCCGATTAGGCGAGCGATGAGTTTGTTATTACAATACCCTGCCCATGCCGATGAATTTGCAGTGCTTGAAGATATTAACGAAGAGCAAGTACGCGGAATTAATATGGTGCATTCACTTCGAAAAAATTGCGCCGAATCAAAACACTGCTCTACCTCTAGCTTGTTAGAACGATATCGCCAAGAATCCTATTTTGAAACTCTGTTACAGCTTGCAAGGCATCAACATAATAATATTGAATCATTAACTGACGAGGAAGCATTGGCTTTAATTCGCAATAACAATCGTAAAATCGTTGAAGAGTATCAACAAATTGAAATATCCCGAGCGACGACTGAATTAACTGCCTTAACTAGCCGCAATTCAGTCACAGAACTCAGCGAGGAAGAACAATTAAGAAAACAACAATTGACTCAATTTATTCGTGATAGCTATAAATCCTAGCTCAATGCTTGAAAATTTGCTCAAGCGTCACTAATTACTAGATCTCAGATATCTTAATTGATGCTGAATAAATTATTTTCGTCGTAAAAATAGCGCATTTATCATAATTTTATTATAAAATCCGCCGTCGACCCTAAACAACACCCTTTATTGACTTCGCGTAATGTCTAAAATCGTTACAAACTAACGCTTATTGTATTACGAGTATTTTGAGGCTCCATCAATGGATTCGACCAGTAAAAAGACCGAACTAAAACGTCTGATTGTCAAAGGTAAAGAGCAAGGCTTTTTAACCTATAGAGAAATCAACGATCACCTTCCTGAAGACATGAATGACACTGACCAAATTGAGTCAGTCGTTAACATGATCAACGACATGGGAATTGATGTATTTGACGCTGTGCCAGATGCAGATTCATTATTGCTTAAAGCGCAAGCAGAAAAAGACACTGAAGATGACGATGACGATAATACGGATTCCGTACTTGCTACCGCGGTGGAAAGCGAGTTTGGTCGCACCACTGACCCAGTGCGTATGTATATGCGTGAAATGGGTACAGTTGATCTTTTAACACGTGCCGATGAGATTAATTTAGCTCAGCGTATCGAAGACGGCATTCGTCAATCTACCGTCGCAATGGCCGCTTGCCCGTCGGCAATTCAAACCATTTTAGATTTCTTTGATAACGTCAAAGCAGAAAAAATGCGTTTAACCGATCTGTTAGTTGCCTTCATTGATCCAAATGCTGAAATCGACCCAAATCCAGTCCAGTCTGGTTCTGCTGCACAGAAAAAAGATGAAGACGAGGACGAAGACGAGGAAGAAGAAGTTATCGATACTGGTCCAGATATGGATGAAGCGATCGAGCGTTTTAAAGCAATGGCTAAACTGCACAACCGACATGATAAAGCCTTAAACACCCACGGTTATGACAGCAAACAAGCTCGTAAAATTCAAGCTGAGTTAATCGAAGGCTTGATGGAGATCAAGTTCGTCCCAAAGATTGTCGAAGCTCTCTGGAATTCGGTTCGCCTACAAGTCGAGACTGTTCGCCAACACGAAAAAGCGTTGATGGACATTGCTGTGAATGAAGCAAACATTAGTCGCAAAGAATTCATTGAAATGTTCGTTGATCATGAGCTGGACGACAAACTTTATAAGAAACTTCTCAAAGCAGCCAAGAATAAAGAAGCCATTGAAGAACATGAAGCTTTAATTATCATGTCACAAGCCAAACTTAACCGCATTGTTGAGAACTTGGGCATTCCGATTGAAGAAATCAAAGACATCAACCGTCGTATGTCGATTGGTGAAGCCAAATCTCGCCGTGCCAAGAAAGAAATGGTTGAGGCGAATTTACGTTTGGTTATCTCAATCGCTAAAAAATACACTAACCGTGGCCTTCAATTCCTTGATCTGATTCAAGAAGGTAATATCGGATTAATGAAAGCGGTCGATAAATTTGAATATCGTCGTGGTTACAAATTTTCGACTTATGCAACTTGGTGGATTCGCCAAGCGATTACTCGCTCAATTGCGGACCAAGCTCGCACTATTCGTATTCCGGTGCATATGATCGAAACGATTAATAAATTGAACCGTATTTCTCGACAGATTTTACAAGAAAAAGGCCGCGAAGCTCTTCCTGAAGAACTAGCCGAAAAAATGGAAATGCCAGAAGATAAAGTTCGTAAGGTATTAAAGATTGCCAAAGAACCTATCTCTATGGAAACACCAATTGGCGACGATGAAGATTCAAGCCTCGGTGATTTTATCGAAGATAAGAACGTTGAATCGCCGATGGATTCTGCAACCACTTCTGGTCTGCTTTTTGCAACCGGTGATATTTTAGAAAGCTTGACGCCAAGAGAAGCCAAGGTGCTGCGTATGCGCTTTGGTATCGGCATGAATACCGATCACACTTTGGAAGAAGTTGGTAAACAGTTCGACGTCACAAGAGAGCGCATTAGACAAATCGAAGCTAAAGCGCTTAGAAAATTACGTCATCCATCACGTTCAGAGCACTTAAAAAGCTTCCTAGAACAAAACTAATTTTGTATTATTCGCACCTACTTTCTAGGATAGAAAGTAGGTGCATTTACCACTTTTAGAAGTGGGCCTTTAGCTCAGTTGGTTAGAGCATCCGACTCATAATCGGCAGGTCCCCAGTTCGAGTCTGGGAAGGCCCACCATTCTTTTAATACTTCAACTTGGCGCTCTTTTGCCCTGCAGACCGCCAGTGTGAACAAACAAAATTTTGTCTGTACTCTTAAAGTAACCCGCTGCTAACATCTCAGACAATTTAAACATTGCTTTTCCGGTATACACTGGATCTAGAGGAATACCATGCTGCGCCTCAAATTCATCAATAAACTCGATTAAGGCTGGTGATATTTTTCCAAATCGACCCAAATGACTCTCTTCAATTGACAATCTCGGTGCTTCACTCCCCAACCAAACTCGAACACGTTCAATGGTTGCATCCTGTTCAGCCACGGCTTGCATGCCTATAACATCGACACCATCAGGTGCCGCTTGATATAATCCAGCCAGTGTTGCGCCAGTCCCTGTCGCACAAATTGCATGAGTCACGCCTGCAAGTTCTTTTGCCTTTAAAACATCCCTATAGGCTTTAGCAAGTGATTCAATTGCAGCAATATTACTGCCTCCCTCTGGTAAAACAAGTGCGTTATTGCCGTTTACTAAGGCTTGCAATGCCGGCTCTAAATTTAACTCTTTCGCCAAACATGGCTCTGCGTATGATGACAGCATCTGTTGAGACTCTCGATAACCTGAACGAGACAAGGGAATTAATTGCATTCCCCATTTTAGACAGTCCTTTAATGTCGGTGTTAAACAATCATGTAACTCGCCACGAATTGCTCCGAAACTCCTCAAGCCAGATTCTTTACATGCCCAGGCTAAAGCATGAAGATGGTTAGAATACGGGCCACCAAAACTTAAAATGCTATTACAACCACTGACCTTAGCAAACCTGATATTGGGTGCTAACTTATACAACTTATTGCCTGAAACGGTTGGATGATTTAAATCATCACGAAAGATTATTAGCTCAATTTTGGATAATAAAACTGTGGTTAGCAAACTATGCTTTATCGTCATTTTTAACTCTAGTGAAAGAATAGCACTCAGAACTAGATTTATTCATTGCCTTTACTTGTCACTTTACCTACATTCAAATAATTCAATTCATCTCTTAATATTAAGAATGCCTCAGTCACATCATTGAGTGGCAAAATATCTTCGCCAAACACCTTCACCATCGTAATCTCGACGGCCACACCATTTGGCAACGTAAATGTTACTGAGTCATTGCTTTTATCAACTAGAATATCCATATAAACCTCCGTGTTTATTGTCTAGATATAGTAGGTGATTTATGTTTTCTATTCATCACCCAGAAAGGTGATTTTAAACTTACTAGTAATTGCCTATAAGTGTATGGTTCAACTGAGAAGTGCTTGGCTCATCAAAATATGAAATTAATATTGTATTCCATGGTTAACAAATTATTTTTTCAAGTTCTGGAGCCGTTGTTATACCAGTAATTGGATTCATTTCATCTTTACCTTGCAAATGGCGTATTATTCGATAAAGCAAACCTGACGGTGAGCCATATAACAAAGCATTAACTACCATATCATCATGATCTACGGCCTCAGCACTGCTAAGTAATTTTTTGAATGTCTCGACAAAATTAGTACTATGACGCTGACGAATCTCGGTGCCAAAAAAAATATCCTGTAAGCCACCCGGCTGATCATTATAAAGCACTGAAAGGGCAACCATTTTACGCACAAACAGTGACGCATCACCATGTGCAGCATCGCTCCTCATACTAGCATACTCATCGCGAGTGATTTCGCCTGTACCTGTTGGTCCACAAACCGAAATATAATGATACCCAGCAATCGAACCAAGTTGTTCTTGCACTAATGATAAAAGCTTGAAGTAACTATTGCGACGCGAATACAACTCTTGTCGACGCGCGCTTTGCTCTTGTAAATGGGCTGCTTTTGTATTGGCAGATATTTCAGTTTGTTGCATGAAATGCCCAATCACTAACCATAAGAACGCCAGCGGTGCAAAAGCGCCTTCTAAAAAGCTACCAATCTCTCCAGTAGGTAAGTTTACGAAGTTAACCCAGCCAACTTTTGCTAATAAATAAATAAGACCAGCACCAATCCATAATATGGTAAGGACAGCACCAAAAGCGACACGCCAATCTAGTGAAAAATTTTGTTTTTGTTTAGCGGTCATTTTATCTCGGCAAATGATAATTAATAAGTTTTGAATAAATACCTAAGTATAAAATTCGACTTCGCCTGTTTCGATAGAATACTCAGCACCAACAATTTTAAGTTGCTTATTATTAATCAAATCACGAATAATTTTCGAGCGGATTTGTAATTGTTGTGTTGAATATTCAATGTTAGCTTGCATTGCTTTTTTCATTAAACTCGATCTATCTCTTACTATATCATCATTAATAACTGGAGACACAGCAGGCTTAAGACGGTCGACAATAGACGCAAGATTAGGCGACATTTGATCTGGGTCGCTGAGTAACGAATCAATGGTTGCAGAGATTGCCCCACAATTCGTATGTCCCAGCACAACGACTAACTGGGTTTTGAATTGCTGGCAAGCAAACTCGATACTGCCAATCTGTGAAGGAGCCACAATATTGCCAGCTATGCGTATAACGAACAAATCTCCCACGCCTTGGTCAAAGACTAATTCCGCTGGCACTCTTGAGTCTGAACAACCTAAGATGACCGCCATTGGGTTCTGCTCAGGTAGAACTTGATGTTTTTTACTGTCCAGCACAGCGCCAGAAGTCGCCGCTTGAACATAACGATAATTTCCCTCAATCAATTCTTTTAGTGCTGCATCAGCATTCATTTAACATCACCTCAATAACCTTGCTTCTTTATAGTATCGTATTGCACCAGCATGCAACGGAATAGCAATCCCTGCATACGGCATCTCTTGTAACTCTATTGCTTCAAGCGACGGATGAAGCGCCTTAAAGTCTTTGATGTTGACGACAACTTCCTTAACAATATTATATATCGCCTTGATCGATGTTGATTCAGATGCAACAAACACAGCACCCAAACCAAATGACTGAATATCTTCTGGAGAATTAAGATACTTACCTGCCGGAATAACGCCTGTTCGATAATAAGGCTTGTCAGCGATAACATTTTTGACATGCTCACCTTCAATAGGAATCATTTTAAGTTTACATGATTCATCTAAGTCTCTTAAATAATCATTAAGGCTACTCATCAAAAATAAAGTCGCTTCAACTTCTCCTCCACACAGAGCACTAATTTGATTTAGATCACTCATCCGCACGAGCTTTTTAAACTTATCGTCACCCCAGCCCATAACCGCCAACAAATCATTAATAGTCCTATGCTGTAGTGAACGAGCATAGCCAAAACTTACTACGCGATTTTGCAAATCATCAAAAGTGGCTATCTCACTATCGGCTCGAACAATTAAAGTAACCGGATCAGCTTCTAAAGCAAACACTGCGCGCAGACTTTGATCAGGTTCATCCTTTTCAAAAGTACTGGTTCCATTGTAGGCGTGATACTGCCAGTCAGACTGTGAAACAACCAAACCAAAGTCGCCTTTACGCAATTCACGCAGATTATAAATTGACCCAGCCGTGCTTTCGACCGAGCAGCGCAGGTTATGAGTTTCTTTATGTCGGTTCAATAACCGACATATAACACCGCCAATCGGGAAGTAAGCACCTTGCACACTACCGGTACCTAATATCATATGGGTTTCGACCTTACTATTAGGCAAGATATCGCCTTTCAAGGGAGCTAATACAGCACCTTGTTTTGTACTATCTTCGTTCTCTATGCTCTCAGAATTACTTACTACAGTTTTTTGATTCTGATCGCCACACCCAAAAAGTGCCATCAAACTCAGCAGCAACACCAACTTAATAGCGTTGATAAAAATAGGCTGAAACTGAATATTTTTGGATTTAGACATGAACCTTTATGAATAATTTTAGATAGATCATACTATAAACAATCTACCCGCCGAACAAAAGCAGATACGCTTTTAGCAAAGCGGGTTTATTTTTATACTTCAATCTGACTAAGACTAAGTTCCATTCAACATAAAATAAACAAACCACTACACACTTAGCTTGTGTCACGATCAGGCAATCACGTATTATGCAGTCTAATATAAGCTACCAGAACCATTAAAAACACCATGCACCAAACCAAAGAACTAATTTCAAACTTTTCGACATTAATTATTGGCACGCATGGTGAACATACTGCTTTTGGACAAATCACTGCTTATCAAGAACCTGCAGCAGACTCGCTAATATTCATTAATGAGTTTGACCAGTTTTTGGTAGAACAATCGCCCGCTGTGATTGTAACCTCAGAGTCTATTGCTGAACAAATAAAAAAACTCTATGCAGGTTTCATTATATGTGTTGAAGACACAAAACTAGCTCAAGCTTTAATCAAACAATGCTATGACGATTACCAATCACGCGACGATGAATGGGCAGACATTCATGACAGCGCGGTTATTCACGATTCCGCAAAAATTGGCAGTCACAGTAGAGTCGGGCCGAATGTCGTGATTGGCGCCAATACTGTTATTGGCGATAACGTCATTATTCGTGCCAATGCTGTTATCGAACATGATGTTACTATCGGCGACAATTCAATCATTAATAGCTTGGCAAATATCGGCTATGGTTCTGAACTAGGACAGCGCGTCATCATTCAATCGGGTTGTATTATTGGCAATGAAGGTTATGGCTTCGCCATCGATAGTGAAGGCAAATATCATCGTGTTCCTCATACTGGTAAGGTGGTTTTGCATGATGATGTATATATTGGTAGTAACGGTTGCATTGATCGCGGGACCTACGGCTCAACAGTTATATATCAAGGTGTTAAAATCGATAATCTTTGCCATGTAGCACACAATGTTGAAGTAGGTGAAAACTCTCTGTTCATTGCACAGTGTGGAATTGCAGGCTCCTGCGTGATTGGCAAACGTGTCATTCTATCTGGTCAGACGGGAACCCTCGACCATATAAACATTCCCGATGATTCAATTCTCGTTCATCGTGCCGGAGTGATTAAAGATTTGCCACATGGTGGCATGTGGGGCGGACTCCCGCCTAAACCATTTAAAGAGCATATGCGCGGCTTCGGTATCCACAAAAAAGTCAGTAAACTTGAGAACGAAATCAAAGAGCTAAAAAAGCTACTTACTGGAAAATAGTTAAGTTGAAATGATAAAGAAAAATTTGATTAACTGAGTAGGAGTGACAGAAGGTTTATGGACTCAACATTTGACGATACTTGTGTGCCGAATCAATATCACCCAACACTTCATATGCGTTGGCCATCATATTCCAGTTTTGGCGGCGCAAATCACTACTACTACCAGACAATGTATTTGACTTAGCCGCTAGTTGAATTGCTTGTTGCCAGTCATTTTGTTGATAGCGGATTCCCGCAAGCCGGCTCCACAATGTTGCATTGCGTGGTTCCAGACGTAATGCTCTCTCGATTGAATTAGCTGCCGAATCCCAATCACCGTTCCTGCTTTGAGTGTCTGAAGTAACCAATAGTCTGCTTGCAACCGGCGACATGGTTTGGGACGAAGATAGTGGCTCAACTTCAATTTTAGCGTCACTTGGTAAGGGCAACACACGACCATCAATCACTACCCTGTCCTCTACTTTAGCGGGCTCCTGTGTCTTAACATTACCAACTGTGATACACGCACTTAAGAAGAATGTTGACGAGAACAATAAACATTTCAATAAATTAAATTGTTTCAAATCTGTCTCCTCTGTTTATTTATATTAGTAATATTGGTTTTTAACCAGTGTTAAAAAGCCGTTGCCAAAAAGATTTTTTCTTTTCCGGTTCATTTTTAGGTTCGAACTGATTCGGTACACTCTGGCTATCAAAATCTCGTTGCAGCCTTTGATCACAAACAAGAGTACTTAACGGAAGCGATGATTCTAAAATAGGTAGTTGTCGTGTAGCATTACACTCCAGAGCACTGTCGTCAGATGAATAGTATACCTCTTGTGGCGTAATTTGTTGTACGTCTCCGAGCTCTAACCTTTGCAAAGAAAGACCCTGCATTGTCTTTGACCAGACTTTAGCAGCCCCTGATGCTCCAGAAAGACTCGTTGACTTATTATCATCACGACCCACCCATACAACGGTAAGATAGTTGCCGCTGAAACCTGCAAACCAACTGTCTCGATAATCATCGGTAGTACCGGTCTTGCCAGCCAAACCGTAATCATAACGAAATCCACTTAAAATGCTTCGCCCAGTACCATTTCGTATTACATCTTGCAGTGCATAATTAATTAAATAGGTGAATTCAGGCTTCACAACTTGCTCGATACTTAGAGAGTAACGCGATAATGAGTGGTTATCATTACTGAGTACCGAACGGATCGATTTTATAGGCGTTTTAAAACCACCAGAAGCTAAAGTCAAATAAAGCTGCCCAACATCCATTACGTTCATTGGCACAGCGCCCAATAACATTGATGGCAACTCTGCAATAGTGCTGTCATAGCCAAGTCGGTTAATTGTCCGAATTACATTAGACAAACCTAATTCCATGCCTAGCTGCACGGTCGCTAAATTGTAGGAATGAGCTAAGGCATCAATCAACATGACTTGACCGTGTTCAACACCATCATAATTGTTCGGTTGCCAATCAGAGCTACCTTGTTGAGTCACAACAATCGAAGTATCATTAATCGATGTTGCAAGTGAATAGGTTTCTGGGTTTTCCAATGCGCTCAAATACACAAACGGTTTGAGCAAGGAACCAACCGGACGACGAGAATCGATAGCTCGATTAAAGCCAGAAAAACTCGCCTCTCGATCTCCCACCATCGCAACGACTTCGCCATTATCTGTGCGTATTACTGTCGCAGCTACTTGTAGTGTATTAGGTTCAATATTACGACTGCGTTCAATATTATTGAGTTCTTCACCAACCGATAGCTCTAATACTTTTTGTATGCGTGGATCTAGAGTGGTGTAAATTTGCAAGCCATCGTTATGTAAATCTTCTTGTTTGTATTCATCTTTTAAATTCTTTCGAACAAACCCCATAAAGCTCGGGTATGACATAGGAGCACCCTGTGCGGCATTTGCACTCGTATTAATGCCAGCGACGATTGCTTGCGTATACTCTTGCTCAGTAATGCTTTCTTGTTCAAGCATTGTCTTGAGAACCAGGTTACGTCGATTTAGCGCCCTCTCTGGGTTACGAATGGGGTTATAGTAACTTGACCCTTTAATAATTCCAGCTAGTAACGCTAAATCTGGCAAGTCCAATTCATTTAATGGACGACCAAAAAAATACTGGCTGCCAAGCCCAAAACCATGAATCGCTCGGTTTCCTGCCTGGCTCAAATACACTTCATTTAAATAAGCCTGTAGGATTTCATCTTTGCTGTAATGCAACTCAAGCAATACCGCCATGATCGCTTCTTTCGCTTTGCGCTCAAAGGTTTGCTCGGATGTCAGATAGTAATTTTTTACTAACTGTTGAGTAAGCGTGCTACCGCCTTGCACAACTCGACCTGCGCTAACATTACGAAACAATGCTCTAATAATTCCTAGTGGGTTAATGCCAAAGTGAGAATAGAATTGCTGATCTTCAACTGCAATAAGCGCATCAATTAAATGTTGTGGCACTTCATCCAAAGTCAGTAAGGCACGATCCTCGTGCGACAATGGTGACACACTGCCAAACAATCGTGGCTCTAAACGAATTATCTCAGTTTCTTGTCCACTCGCTTTGATCGACTCAATACCGCCATCTCTCAACTCAAGTGATACTATTTGAGCCTCACGAAGACCATCCCAAAAACGAAATTCGCGTTGATAAATATCAACTCTCGATTCAGAAAATCGATAGCTTCCGACTCGATCGGCATCGGCTCTAGGACGATAACCTAATTCACCAAGCTCTTCACGGAGCAAGCCTAGATCTAACTGCTGGCCAATATAGAGCTCCATAGGTCGCGTATATACATGTGCTGGAAGAGCCCATTTTTGACCTTCAAACTTTTCTAGTATCTTGCTATCAAGGTAAACGGTGTAAGCGAGTAATGAGACCGCAAAAATGATACAAAGTCGCAACGCCCAATATTTAAACTGAGCATACAAAAAACCTCTAACTTTAGCGGGTCCTTTAGCTTTCTTAATTGCAGTTACTTTAGTTTTCTTTTTTTTAGTGTGATCAGTTTTATTAGCATCCACTTTACTTTTTACAACCCTACTATTGGTCGTTGAGATTCTTTTTTTTGATTTTTTAGTAGGCATATGAGTATTAATATTTCAGAGGTCAATATCTATTTTTTACCTAACGGAAAGTCCAGCTACCACCACTCCGACATACTGATAAACACAAAGTGGACTTATGCTTATTGGAATAAATATTAACAAACAATACCTAAACTTACCTCGAAATTAAAAAAAACACAATAATCATTAAATATCAAAAGCTTATGCACCACTTCTGCCAAAGAACTTTAAATAAAATTTTGACAATATGATAAACCATCAGCTATTATGTATAAATTACGCGAAAACTAGTTATTTAGTTATTAATTAGTCATTACAATAAAACAATGACGACGAAACAAAATAAGGCTCCGCTTTGACAAATAGCACCCTCGAAAATCAGATAAGTGAGTACTCTGAATGGCGTTCACGGCTAAGTGAAACCATACAATCGATCGCGAGCTTTTTAAAGTCAAATAATGTTACGGACTTTCGTACTCACCATCAATTTGAAACGGTTCTTGGCGCACTCGCCGACGATAACTTATCCGTTGCATTTGTCGCAGAATTTTCTCGCGGCAAATCTGAGATGATCAACACTTTATTCTTTGGTCATCATAAACAGCGTATTCTTCCTTCAGGGGCTGGCCGCACTACCATGTGTCCAACCGAGCTAATGTATGACCCGAATCGTCCCAGTTCGATTCGCCTACTGCCTATTGAGTCTCGTAATGATGAGCGTCCTCTCTTTGAGCTCAAAACAGAAGACGAGCTCTGGCAAGAGTTCGAATTTGACGAAGAAGATCCAGATAGTATATCTAAAGCACTCGCTGGCATGACTAATAACAAATTAGTTAGTAAAAGCTATGCGGAAAAATTAAATTTTGACTTAAATGACGAACAAACGAGTTTCGGACTACCGGTCAATGAATATGATGAGGTTGAAATTCCTTGCTGGCGACACGCCATTATTAACTTACCACATCCATTGCTCAAACAAGGTTTAGTTATCTTAGATACGCCAGGCCTAAATGCTATTGGTGCTGAGCATGAACTTACCATCAATCAACTATCTACAGCGCATACAATTGTGTTCATTTTAGCGGTTGATACTGGCGTCACTTCGACAGATTTATCGTTATGGGAGCAACACCTTGGCGGCCGAAAGAATAGTGACCTTAACCAACGCCGACTAGTCGCTCTTAATAAGATTGACTCACTTTGGGACGGCATTCGTTCACAAGAGAGCATTCAACAAGAAATACAAAAACAAGTTGATCAAACAGCAAAAACTCTCAACTTAAATCCAGACAACATTTACCCTGTTTCAGCGCAACAAGGTTTGTTAGGTAAGATTAAGGATGACCCTGAGTTAATCGAACGCAGTCGCGTCAATGAGCTTGAACAAGCTATTGCTGAGAAACTAATCCCTGAGAAACGTGAAATCGTTGTCGGCAAAGTCTCCAACACACTGAATAACGTTCTTGAATCTGCAGACCTTATACTAAACAACCGATTAAAAGATGCAGACGAGCATATTGCTGAATTAAAGCAGTTAAGTACAAAAAATACTGATGTGATTTCGCACATCATGCTCAAAGTTCAGTCTGAAAAAGATGCTCTAGAAACTGATATGCAACGCTACCAAGCACTGCGTACAGTGTACGCCAAAGAAACAGGTAAACTTGTTTCAATTTTGCACGAGGATTACTTAGAAAAAGTAATTGCTGTCACAAAACATAATATGGCTCGTTGCGCCTCTTCTATAACCTTACAAAAAACCATTAATAAATATTTTCTTAAGCTTAATCAATATATAGACAAAGCCAGTAAGCAAGCAAATGACATCGCGATTTTATCTGAGAAAATTACTCGTGACTTTGAAAAAGATCATGGTATTGCCAACTATAAAGTTCGTCGACTCAGGCTTGAGAGATTCAAACAAGAAATAGCCCGCCTAGAACGTAAGCATTCGAGCCTAAAAAACACGAAAACGTTATTTTTTAAAGAGCAAATGTCGATTACCAATAAGTTTTATGATTCGGTTTGTATCGCCTCTCGTAAAATTTTCAAAACTGCTCTTAATGATGCTAAAAGCTGGAACAATAATTTAATGGTACCAATGGAAACCTATGTGCGAGAACATCATACTCAACTGCGCAGGCGACTAGAAAGTGTTAAAAGAATTCATAAAGCATCCGACACGGTTGATTCGCGGTTACACGAACTCAATGCCATGAAAACGCTATTACATCAGCAACGCGCGCAATTTAATGCCTACAAACACGGTTTAGATAAATTATTAGTACTCTATGACGCCGAACAGACTTTAGAAAACGACGACAAGAATGCAGATATTTTAATTTGGAACCATAACGGTAATTTCTAGCCTCCCGAACACAATTTCCTCTCGGCTTAACATTTGCTGTGATACTATCTGACACATAAGAATACAGAGTCTTATTTCTTACTCACGATAACAATAAACAACCTGGCCTTCCGATCAATTTTATGCGTAATTTTTTATTTATCAGTTTCCTTTGCATCAGCCTCAGTGCTTGTGCCTCTCATTATGGTGCAGCCACTATCACGTCAAACCCACCTGGTGCGCAAGTTATCAATACAGATGATGGTACAACTTTAGGCGTAACACCATTGACTCATTGGTGGAAAGACTCTAGCAATAACAACCAACATATTGCCGTTCGTTTTAGAAAAGACGGGTATTATGAGAAAGTTGATTCGTTTTGGCTAAGCATGCGGCATTCAAGCATTGAAGAAGCAACACAAAATCCGACAGCGATTGAAGTAAATCTTCAGAGTAAATAATGCTCAACAAACAGACCGCAAAAATAAATTTATAGCAGGATCGTTTCCAATGAAAAAAATAAACTCTCTTTTCGTAATTCTCATTTGTCTATCACTCGCTGCTTGTGGGTCAAATAAACGCGACGTTACAATGAAAATTCACTCTGATCCACTCGGTGCCTATGCTTTAATGCAAGTTAAGTACTCTGGCAATGAGAACTCTGACTGGATATTCCTTGGCCCAACACCAATAACTTTAGATAAGACAATTTTCTTGGACGACGCTGTTGAAGTATCATTAAAAGTGATACGTCCTGGTTTTTATGAGCAAGTAAAAAGCTGGAAGGCCAATGATTTTATCAAAGAACACTCACAACAAAATGGCATTCTCTGGGTGCCAAGCTTGGTCCAACAATAGATAGAACAGCAATGAATAACTGAACATTAGCAGTTTATTCAGACGTAAAAAGAGTGCTCATGGATTTGGAAGAGCACTCAATTCACTTTAAAAAAACGCTTAACGTACTCGGCTCGAGAATACTTAATTCGCTCGTTTTAAGAAGCAGCGCTTTCCGTCTTAGTAATTGGCTTGCCGGTGAGTCTAGTATACTTTGCCTCTAATTTTGGTCGGGTCTCTTCATGTTCAGGGTCGACGAGAATACAATCCACTGGACAAATCACCACACATTGCTCCTTATCAAAGTGGCCTACACATTCAGTACATCGATCGGCTTCTATCTCGTAGATAATCTCACCTTGATAAATTGCGTCATTCGGGCACTCAGGTTCGCAAACATCACAGTTAATGCATTGATCGGTAATATAAAGTGCCATGTTCTTGCCTATCCAATACGCTCGTTAAGACTTGCTTGCCCATTTGGCTATTAAACTGTCATTAACAATGGTTGATACAAAACTCGATACATCGCCACCATAGCGCGAAATCTCACGCACCAAAGATGATGAAATGAAATAGTTTGATTCTGATGGAGTAAGAAAAATTGTTTCGACATTATTATCTAAACGATGATTAGCTGATGCCATTTGAAATTCGTATTCAAAATCTGATACAGCACGTAAACCACGGATAACGAATTTAGCTTGTTTAGCTCGCATGTAGTCAACTAGTAAATCATCAAAAGACTCAGCACTGACATTGTCAACACCTTCGATCAACGTCTCAACCGATTTTAATCGTTCAGCAATATCAAACAACGGATTTTTACGTGGATTATCTGCAACAGCGACGATCACATGATCAAAAATTTGCGCCGCACGCAGCACAAGATCAAAGTGGCCATTGGTAATAGGGTCAAATGTACCCGGGTAAATCGCTATTTTTGTCATTATAATTAAAGGTTCGCTACTCAGTTGTACGTGAGTATAACGCAAGCGAGGTACAAGTTTTAGCTTATGAAATGTATAAGTAATATGCGCTTTGGCCCGCTTTGTCGTGACGATGTAACTCCCAAGAGCCTGGAACTTGTGGCGTATCACGAGTAACATCTTGCTCAAGATAAATCATCGCCCCTGCTGCTAACCAGTTATTAGTCTCCAATAACTCTAATGACGCCTCTAACAAATCCGATGTAAACGGAGGGTCTAGAAATACAACATCGTAAGGTTGTTCAGGTGACTTAACTAGCAAATTTAAGACATTTGAGTAAACAATTTGAGTTCGGTCTTTCAACTGTTGAGCATCTAATATAATCGCTAAATTGCTCTCTAAATAATCAATGGCTAAGGCATTTAACTCGACAAACTGCACATAACTAGCCCCTCTTGATAGGCTTTCAAGACCTAATGCACCGGTGCCGGCAAATAAATCTAAACAACGCGCCCCCGCAAGATCATGCATTAACCAGTTAAATACAGTTTCTCTAACTCGATTAATCGTAGGCCTTAAGCCTTCAACATCGGGCACCGTTAATCGCCTCCCTCGTAATTGGCCACCAATGATTCGAATAGACCTTAATTTAGTACTCTTGCTCATTGTGATTTTTTAAACAATCTCTACAATATGATTGATTCAGATAATACCGAGCAAATCTTTTTTAATCTAATTATTACATTCAAATCGTGGATAAAAAACAATCATCAAACGGCTTTGGCCGATTCTTTAAACGCAATAAAGAGTCGCAACCTCTGGGTAACTCTTCAGTGTCAACGGATACGTCAACACAGACTGACGCTGCTAACACTGTTGAGCAAGGATTAAATAAATCTCGAACTAACTTACTAAGTAAAATTGGCGATGTCTTCAAAGGCACTTTCGACCTCGAGGACGAATTATTTGAAGAACTAGAAGAAGTTCTAATGTCTTGCGACATCGGTGTAAAAGCCAGCCTTGGTTTAGTCGACAATTTAAGAGATCGCGTTGAAAAAGATAAAATTAAAGATGCCGCTGGCGTGATAGCAGGTCTAAGGACTGAAATCACACAATTACTTGCCACAGGTCAGCAAGAGTGGGCGTTATCTAATGATGAACAAGCGCAGGCGCCCTATATCATTCTTATGGTAGGTGTAAATGGTGTTGGAAAAACTACGACTACAGCCAAAATAGCTTACAAACTTAAACAGCAAGGCAAGTCTGTGATGCTCGCTGCTGCAGATACCTTTAGAGCCGCCGCGGTAGAACAACTTCAAAACTGGGGTGAGCGACTTGATATACCCGTCATCGCACAACAACATGGCGCAGACGCTGCTGCCGTCGCATATGACGCACTTACCTCCGCACTAGCCCGTAATATTGACGTGCTAATAATTGATACTGCAGGCCGCCTACATACACAGACAGATTTAATGGAACAATTAAAAAAAGTCACTCGGGTATTAAAAAAAATTAACCCCGATTACCCGCATGAGGTAATGCAAATATTAGATGCGGGCACAGGGCAAAATGCATTAGTTCAATTAGAGCATTTTCAAACAGCCGTTGGTGTTTCAAGTATTTGTCTTACTAAACTCGATGGTTCAGCAAAAGGCGGTATCGCTATTGCCTTAACACAACAATATAAACTGCCTATTCGCTTTATTGGCATCGGCGAAAAGTTTGATGACCTGCAAACTTTTAATGCTCAAACATTCGCGCACGGACTAATTTCAGACCAAAAGGTCTAAACAACATGATTCAACTCAGCCAAGTTTGTAAGCAATATAAAAACGGGCATGAAGCCCTAAAAAATATCAGTTTCAACATTGAGTCTGGTGAGATGGCATTTTTGCTCGGCCATTCTGGCGCAGGTAAAAGTACACTGTTCAAATTAATTACGCGGATGGAAAAAGCCACCTCTGGTCAAATCATCGTAGATGGTCAAAATCTAAACAAATTGCGTTCTTCCAATATTCCGCACTTGCGCCGTGAAATTGGCGTGATATTTCAAGATCACAAGCTACTTTATGACCGAACAGTGTTTGATAATGTCGCTCTACCATTAATTGTTATCGGTATGCCTGCAGACGAAATTCGTAAACGCGTACGTGCAGCCTTGGGAAAGGTAGGACTTTCTGGCTATGAAAAATCGTTACCTATCACGCTATCAGGAGGCGAACAACAACGCGTGGGCATAGCTCGAGCGGTCATTAATCGACCCAGTATTTTGTTGGCCGATGAACCAACTGGTAATTTGGATGAGGCGTTATCCGATGAAATCATCGATATTTTTAAGGACTTTAATCAAGTCGGTGTAACCGTCTTGATTGCCACGCATGACTTGCACCAAGTCAAACGTTTAAACAAACGCACGATCCATTTGGCTAACGGCGAAATTATTAACGACAAGCCAATCACTGAAGGCGACCTTAGTATATGAAAACCTATCTAGGTCGGCATTTTCAAGTGCTTTTCTCAACACTGGGCAACATGCGCCGCACACCCATGGCGTCGCTGAATACTGTTTTAATCGTCGCTATTACCTTACTCTTGCCTTGTTTACTCTATGTCGTAGTAAAAAGTGCACAAGGTTTAAGTGAAAACTGGCAGGGTCGCCCGCAAATATCGGTTTTTCTGCAACAGGATCTCGGCGATGGTGAAGCGCAACTTATTTTTAACGAAATAGGTTTGCACCCAGCTATTAGTCTGGCAGAGTTTGTTTCACCAAGCCAAGCGATGGATGAGTTCCGTCTGCTGTCAGGCTTAGACTCAGAAATTAACTTTCTGGATAATAACCCACTCCCCGCATCGATCGTATTGATGCCGTCTGACAGTTACACTAACTCTGAACAATTACTCGCACTCGAAGATGAATTATCTAAAATCGACGGTATTGATAAAATACGATTAGACCTGGACTGGACGGACCGTTTTAATGCAATTCTAAATGTTTTTACTAGCGTTGCCACATTGTTGAGCGGATTATTAGGTTTGGCATTTATTTTGATTGTTGGCAATACAATCAAACTCTTGATTATTAATCGAAGACAGGAAATTGAAATCACCAAATTAGTTGGCGGCACTGACGCTTTTGTACGTAGGCCTTTTCTTTACTACGGTGCTCTGTATGGATTTTTTGGTTCATTAATTACATTAGTGTTATTGCTAGTCGCGGCTAACCTAGTCAAGAAGCCAATCGAACAACTCAGCAACCTCTATCAAAACCATTCGCCACTCTATCAACTGTCTGCAATCGAAATTACTGTGATTCTTACTGTTGGCGCAACGTTAGGCTGGTTAGCCGCTCGATGGTCAGTGTTTCAACATTTGAGACAAATTCAGCCTAAATAGCATTCTTATATCATTTTTAACGGTTTCAAAGACTTTCTATAACTTTTAGTTATAAAAAGATTTTCTTTACTCATTAATTAAATTTATTAGCACTCTCACATGCTGAGTGCTAATATTGGTTGTAGATACACGTCGAGACTTAATTCGACTTCTGAACTTAGGGGAATTAATATGACAAATTTAGTGAAAAAGGCTGCCAAACAACCTGTTGCCGTATCTCTTAATATGGACACAAACCTTGCTGGCTTTCTTAAGGTTGCCAATAATGCGCCTGCGTTGAGCGCAGAGTACGAAGCACAGCTTGCGCGTCAATTTCGCGATAACCAAGACGTTGATGCAGCTCGAGAGCTTGTTGTCTCTCAACTAAGAAACGTTATTCATGTTGCCAAAAGCTTTACTGGTTACGGACTGCCTGTTGCCGACTTAATACAAGAAGGTAATATTGGTTTGATGAAAGCGGTTAAGAATTTTGACCCAGAGCGCGGTATTCGCTTGGTATCTTATGCGGTCCATTGGATTAAAGCTGAAATTTACGAGTACGTCCTCAAAAACTGGAAAATGGTTAAAGTTGCAACCACCAAAGCGCAACGAAAACTATTCTTCAATTTGCGTAAATCACGTAAATCGCTCAATGCTATGACTGAACAAGAAACAACAGATCTAGCAGAAAATCTCGACGTACCAATCAAAACGGTGCGCGAAATGGAACTTCGCATGACCAGTTCTGACGTCGCTTTCGATGGTGTCGATAGTGATGACGATGAGTTTACTACGAGCCCGTCTGGTTATCTGCCAGACATGCGTTACAACCCAGAAGAACTGGTAATGGCTGATGAGAAAACCAACAATAACCATGAGTCTTTGCAAGAAGCGATTAGCGCGCTCGACGACCGTAGTCGTGATATTTTGCAACGACGTTGGTTGTCAGACAGCAAAGCCACTCTTCATGAACTAGCCGATGAGTACAATGTTTCCGCCGAACGGATTCGACAAATTGAAAAACGTGCGATGGAAAAAATGAAAAATCAGTTGGTTGCCTAATATCGGCCTAACTTATGCTCAAATGACGTAAAATATAGAGCCCTTCCTTTATAGGAGGGCTTTTTTATTGATTACTAAATGAATATCTATTATGAAAAAATATGACCTAATCGTTATCGGCGGCGGCTCCGGTGGTGTACGCGCCGCACGCATTGCTGCTGGACATGGTGCTAATGTCGCCATCTGTGAAGAGTATCGTTATGGTGGAACTTGCGTGATTCGAGGCTGTGTGCCAAAAAAACTCATGGTCTATGCCTCGCATTTTCATGAAGAGTTTATCGACAGTCAACATTATGGCTGGAATTCAAATATCAACGGTTTTGATTGGACTACCCTAATTGATAATAAAGATACTGAAATTGATCGTCTCAATAAGATTTACGAGAACCTTCTTAGTAATGCTGGCGTCGAAATTTTATACGGTACTGCTACCCTAGCCGATAAAAACACGATCAATATTGACGGTCAGCAAATACATGCCGAAACAGTTTTGATTGCTACAGGAGGCACACCATTCGTACCTGATATTGATGGTGTTGAGCATGCCATAACCTCTAATGAAGTCTTTCACCTTGAGCAACAACCACAATCAGCAATAGTCGTTGGTGGTGGCTATATTGCCGTTGAGTTCGCGGGTATTTTTAACGGTCTTGGAATCAAAACAAGTTTGATCTATCGAGGCCCACAAATTCTACGTGGTTTTGATAGTGCTGTACGCAATCATCTAGCGACTGAAATTGTTAAAAAGGGCATCGATTTACAACTTGAAAACAATATTAGTAAAATTGAGCTAACTGAACAGGGTCAACGCAAAGTCACACTGACCGATGGCAGCACTGACGTAGTCGATTGCGTTTTGTTTGCTACTGGCCGCAAGCCCAACACCGCAAACATTGGCCTTGAAGATATCGGCATTGAGCTCGGCAGTAAAAATGAAATTAAAGTCGACGAACACTCTAAAACCAATATCCATAATATTTATGCTGTCGGTGATGTCACAGACCGTATTGCCTTAACCCCAGTCGCCACAATGGAGGGCCATGCCTTCGCTGATACCGTCTTTGGCAATATGCCTAGAATAGCTGATCACAGCAATGTCCCCTCCGCTGTATTCTCACAACCACCTGTAGCTACGGTAGGCTTAAGTGAAGAAGATGCAGGCGAAAAGTATTCAAACATTGATACTTACACCTCTGAATTTAAAATTCTCAAACATACGCTGACCGAAAACACCGAACGCACCTTGATGAAATTGGTCGTCGATGCGGACAGCGATAAAGTCGTCGGTGCGCACATGGTTGGATCAGATGCGGCAGAGATTATGCAAGGCATTGCCATCGCTATGAAAGCTGGTGCTAAAAAAGCAGACTTCGATGCAACGGTAGGTATTCATCCAAGCTCGGCAGAAGAGTTTTGCACCATGCGCGCCAAAGACTAGACAGTCGTAAGTATGCGTTATCGTGAAGGAGAAGAATTGCCGCTAGCTCAATATGCCAGTGACGACATGCTGTTGCTGACTGCAGCAATGGGTATCGTCATTGGCATCATTCTTACACTGTTAGGAAAATTCGGCAAACAACTTTGGATGTTTGTCTGGGGAATTGGTTTGATATTTGCGAGTATCTATCTCGGCATTTCAATTTGGTTTGAATTGGATTTTCCTTATTAGATCAAGCCAGCTCTCACCTATTGTTATTTAGGTCTGACTGCTTTAAGTACATTCCCAAGACCACCATAATGACTCCCACCTAACCGTGATAACGGATCTAATTGTTTAGAGTCTAGTTGGAAATGTCCTTTCTCATTTGGCACCAGAAGATCGTCATTGACCGTTAAACTAGTAATCTCGCCGTAAATTACCGCTTGAGGAACATTACCCACCTCATCAATTCGATATCGTTTACATGCCATAGCGATATCACAATCTAGAATTCTAGGTAAAGGAAAGCCTTCAATCTCACCAAGCTCAAGACTGGCTAAATCCACCTCAGACTCACCATGCGCTAAACTTGCAGAAGTATTGTTCACTTGATCTATATGTCGCGTACTCGAAATATGTACAACAAAATTCTCACGCTCTCGTATATTCACTCGCGTGTCTTTTTCTTCATCGGCATCTTTTTTTCCAATTGATAAAACCAGTAATGGCGGGTCACTGCAAATGCCAGTAAAAAATGAAAACGGCGCCACGTTAAACGAATCATCACCATTGTCTGACAGCACCCATGCGATCGGGCGAGGCACTATAGCTTGAGTCATTGCGCCGTATCGTTGATTGGGAGTCAGGTCTTTGAAATCTAATTGCATATTCTTTTTTATTTCAGAGTTTTGTAAAGCCATACTTATTGAAGAGGCGATTATAGCATTTGATAGCAACGACAACTATTTGCCCTATGCGGACATTCATATAGAGATCGAGCCTGACTGGAGCACACGTCTTCCTCGTGTTGGTTCATCAACTACTAACTTAGGTTCTATTAAAAACAAAAGAAGATTTCGCGCGACACGCTTTGCTGTTTTCATTTGATTATTGGTGAACGCGGTTGCATCTCCGCTGCGCATTGGGTTATCGAGGTTTGATGGTTGGTTTGGGTTAACAGTATGATCAATTAACATGCTTTTAGGGTTACGTTCGTTACCTAAGAGCCTTCCTTCATGTAACGAAACAGAACGAGGCTGGTAAATTAACGTCCTAATTCGTCGCGCCTCTCGGTCGCTGAGAATCAATTTTAATGCCTCAAGAACTGCGCGCATAGCGCCTGTTTTACGCTGACAACTTTCACAATGTGCTCCGTCAATCCCGCCACACTCTAGAGGAGGATATATTTCTTTGCCTACCCCCTCTATGCTAGAAACGAAAGCATTTAGCGCAAAAGTCGGATGCTTTTCCTCCAGTTTAAGGCCTTCGGAATACATCTCTATTGCTGAAATAAGCCAACTTTTTTTAAAGATGGCATCCCAGTTATTAAAAAGTGAGACCACCAAATCGGATGCCTCAAGCCCATCTAGGTCGCTCGGGTTATATAAGAAATTTTCGTTGGGATAAGTGTTCGGCACGTCAGAATATTCAAACCTACAATCGAAGAAAAGCGAGATTGAACAAGAGAGAGCATAAACCTCTATACTGACTTCGTGACTTAACGCTTCCCAACTCGTGGAGGGCTGTATGCCATGAAAAATAATTTCTGAGTATGACTGTTTAGTAGAAATATAATGTTTGCCGACTATTTTATTATCCTGTAATTGACTTCTCTCGTCTTTGACTTCGAGGTGCAGCTTACCACCTGGAACAACGTTCATTGACTCGCCCAATTGGTATGTGGTACCGAGCGTTGGCGCATCAGATCCGAATTTATCTCTGTCAAATCTAACACGAGCATGCCAATGTATTTTTTTAATACACTCTCGCCATCGAGTTAAAGCCTTTGAAAATATTTCGATGTGTCTGGATAGTCCTGCGCAAGCGTCATCCGCTGCATAAAACACAAATTCATTTTTGTCTTCCGACGCTACAAATCTAAACTCCATAAATTGTATATTTGATCTCTTTATCAAAATTTTCGAATAAACTTCAGGAGTATAAACAGAGCCTTCAATAATCTGCACTAGCTCGTATTCAATACCTACAAAAAATTTAATTGCATCGCATACTTGGCGATGCTCGTTAATTTTAATGTTACCTAACAAAGAGCAATTTTGCATGTAAGAGAAACAATCCTTCGAGTTAGTAATTTTTATTTGGGG
>JALZWI010000227.1 GCA_023299895.1 Arenicella sp.
ATTCAGTTCTAGACCGTTGATGGAGCGGAGGGCTACCATCCAAGGCAAAGCGACTTTTATAGCCCTTCTGTTTTTGGCAATCTCACTCGCCCGCCCCTTGATTCCTCGCTTTATCACCTTAATCCGTCACCTTTCTAGTAATGAAAGTGGCTATTAATTTCACTAAGGTGTTAAAAAATGATTCGATTTTCAAAACTTAAACTTTCTACAGCCTGCTTACTGGCGACCATGTCAGTAGTAACCCCACTTTACGCGAACGATCTCGATGAGATTGTGGTAACCGCCAAGAATGATCAAACTTTGGCTGACGTATTATCTACCTCGCATATTTTTGATATTGCTGACATTGAAGCAGTACAAGCCGAAGACATAACTGATCTGTTAGATCAAATTCCTGGTGTCAGTGCGCGCGACTCTGGTGGTCGTGGCTCGGCGACTAGTGTATTTGTTCGAGGCAATGCTAATTCTCAAATCATCGTCCTGATAGATGGCGTAAGAGTTGGCAGTGCCACCTTAGGAGCTGCGGCACTTAACAGCTACCCAATTGAAGCGATTGAGCGCATTGAAGTTGTAAAAGGTCCTCTTTCGGGTATTTATGGTGCTGATGCCGTTGGTGGTGTAATACAGCTTTTCACTAAAAAAGGAGGCCAAGGTCTAAGCAGCGTTAGCGTTACAACAGGTAGTGACTCTTTGCAAGAAATCAGTGCCAGCCTATCTGGCGGCAATGATAAAAACAGCTTTTATTTGAGTATTAATGACGAAGAAACGAATGGTATAGACCGTACCAGCATTCTAACTGACGGTAATGATGACACGGATGGTTTTGAAGAAACCGCCATTAGCTTTGGCGGCAAAGCAACATTGAGTGAAAAAACAACCGCCAATTTATCAGTACTATACACTGATAGCGCTGTTGGGTTTGACAACACTTTTGGTTCAGACCCAGGACTTATGACTGACACGGAAACACTGAGTAGCGCATTAAATATCACCACCCAGTTCAACGACACGCTACGTTGGTCCTCAACACTTGGCATCAATGAAGACCAATCGGTCACTAACGGTGCATTTCCGTCTGACATTACCACTAATAGGGATAGTATAGGTACCGAACTATTCATAGCCTTAAACAGTAATAGCAAATTAACTATTGGCGCTGACTATTATCAAGAAGACATAGAAACCAATGCAGACTTTCCGGACACTGACCGTGACAACACAGGTGCTTTTATCTTGTTGCAATCGACAATAGGTAAAGTTGGGTTTGTTGGTAACTTACGCTATGACGATAATTCTGCTTACGGCACTGACACTAACTCAAGCTTAGCGATTAACTATGATTTCAATAACAGCACTCGTATCATCGCAAGTTATGGCACGGCATTTTCGGCGCCGTCATTTAATTTTCTGTTCTTCCCAGGTTTTGGTAATCCTGACATTCTTCCTGAAGAGTCAGAATCTTATGAAATAAGCGTATTAGGCAGCACACCGTCATTCAACTGGCGTATCTCTGCCTATAAAACAGACGTTACCAACCTATTCAGCTTTGACCCTGTGTCATTTACTGCTGCAAATGTCGGCACAGCAGAGCTTGAAGGCGTTGAGTTTGAAGTCAACACACAATTGGCTGGGTGGGCATTGTCACTCAATGCAGATCTACTTTCAGCGCAAGATGAGGTTACTGGCATTGAATTAGATGATCGTGCCGAACGCACAGTTTCTGTTAAGGCGTCTCGTTCGTTTGGGAACCTTGATTTAGGCATCGTTGTAAAAGGCGAAAGTAATCGTTTTGATAATAGTGGTACTGAACTTGCCAGTTATGCCCTACTTGACTTTACTGCCAAATATAAAATTAGCGAACAATTTTCAGTGCTTGCCAATATAGACAATGTCTTTGATAAAGACTACACGCTAAACTTGATTGGTCAATCGGAACGCTTTAACACCGAAGGTCGGCAAGCAAAATTAACAGTTAAATACACGTTTTAAAATAGCCATTGCCGCTCTTGCTAATTTTTATTAAGAGCGGCAATGTATAAAACTAATAAAAATATTGTAACAAACACGACTCAAGCAGATGACTAAAGATCTAACAGACGAGCAACTGCATAAACAAAAAATGCAAAAGCAAAAAGAGAAAGTCGATACGAATATCGCAGCGGCTAACATTGAACGTGGGGTTGCGATACTTTTAACCGGCAACGGCAAAGGCAAAAGTAGCTCAGCCTTTGGCATGGTTATGCGTGCTCTAGGTTATGGTCAAAAAGTGGCTGTCGTACAATTCATCAAAGGTGCACAAAAGTCTGGCGAAGGTAATTTTTTACGGGAACATTTTCCGCAGCTTGAGTTTTATCAAATGGGTACTGGGTTCACTTGGAACACACAAGACAAAAAGTCCGATATTGCAGCCGCGCAAAAAACCTGGGCAATCGCCGATGCGATGCTTAAAAATGAACAAATTAATTTAGTTGTTCTCGATGAGTTAACCTATATGCTAGGCTATAAATACTTAGAACGAGAATTAGTTCTGAATAGCATTGCCCAGCGCCCAGTTGAACAAAGCGTGGTGATTACCGGTCGCGGCGGTGGCCGAGATTTACGAGAAATCATGGATACGGTTTCAGAAGTCAAAGATATTAAACATGCTTATAAGTCTGGCATTAAAGCCCGTAAGGGAGTGGATTATTAAGGCAGCTAACAAGATAACTTGTTCCTGCGAAAACACCTGGATGGTGCAAGGCTGTACCTCCGATGCAGGTAAAAGCGTTATGGTGGCAGGCTTGTGTCGTTTATTAGCTAGACAAGGATTGTCAGTAGCGCCATTTAAACCACAAAACATGGCATTAAACAGTGCCGTCACCGTTGATGGCGGTGAAATTGGTCGCGCCCAAGCCGTGCAAGCGCAAGCCTGTTTTCTTGAACCACATACGGATATGAATCCTATTTTGCTGAAACCCTCGAGCGATACTGGTGCGCAAGTTATCGTACATGGCCATGCTATTGACTCGATGCAAGCCAAGCAATATCACGGCTATAAAAAAGTGGCTATGCAAGCTGTACTAGATTCGCACACACGGCTTATCGAGCAATACCAAACGATTATTGTCGAAGGTGCTGGCAGCCCTGCTGAAATTAATTTACGCGCAAACGACATCGCTAACATGGGTTTTGCCGAAGCGGTTGACTGTCCAGTAATTTTAATCGCTGACATTGATCGCGGCGGAGTATTTGCACACTTAGTTGGCACCTTAGACTTATTGTCAGCAAGCGAACAGGATCGAGTAGTTGGCTTTATCATAAATCGTTTTCGTGGTGATATAGCCCTGTTAGAAAACGGCCTAGAATGGTTGGAAGAAAAAACCAACAAACCCGTACTTGGCGTGATTCCATATTTACCAGACTTCTTTTTAGACGCAGAGGATGCGATTACTTCTGCGCAAGTAAAGCCGAGTGAAAAAACAGAAAGACTTAACGTAGTCGTACCCGTGTTAAGCAGAATAAGCAATCACACAGATTTTGATGCATTGCGTATGCACCCCAACGTTAATCTACAGTTTATTTCTGTCGACCAGCCCTGCCCGCCTGCTGATCTGATTATTTTGCCAGGCTCAAAAAATGTGATTAACGACATTAATCAACTTAAAAATGCTGGCTGGCAAAATATCTTAGAAAAACACTTACGCTATGGCGGAAAAGTCATTGGCATTTGTGGCGGTTATCAAATGCTTGGAAAGCGAGTTGCCGACCCTGATTCTATTGAAACAATACAACAAGAAATAACAGGTTTTGGTCTATTAGCTGCCAACACAGTATTAAAATCAGAGAAACAGCTAAAACGTGTTGAGGGTCAATTCATATCCACACAACTGGATAAAGCAACCATTAGCGGTTATGAAATTCATTGCGGTATTACCACTTTCGAACAGGGTCAAAAAAACCCTTGCATTACTCTTAGTGACAATTCAACTGATGGTAGCATCAACCACGACGACAATGTACTGGGCACTTATTTGCACGGTATTTTTGATCAACCTGCAGCGTGTAACGCTCTGCTAAAATGGGCTGGACTAGCGGTGGGTAAGGCGGTTAACCTTAACAATATTCGCGAACAGCAACTTGAACGACTAGCTGATTGTTTAGAAGAACACCTAGATAGCGAGTTTCTCGCGAGTTTATTAAATTCTAAAAAAAGTACTCAGCAATCAGCATGAACATAGAGCACCAAGCTGTCATAACAAATCAGACCGAAGCATTGCGTTCTTGGGTTGTGATTAGTTTGTTTGTCTTGTTGCCCACCAGTTTTATTTTAGCACTTGCGTTTGGCACCATATCACTGCCATTCAATGATGTCCTTTGGTCTCTGTTCAACCTGAGCCTAACTAGCGAAGCAGTAAGTTCTCGAGTGGATTTAGTGGTGCAACAAATACGGCTTCCTCGTGCGCTGTTAGCAACTTTTGTTGGTGCCTTGTTAGGAATATGTGGCGCTTCAACTCAGGGTTTGTTTCGCAATCCTTTAGCTGACCCATCGTTGATTGGCGTCACTGCAGGTGCATCAGCTGGCGCAGCCTTAAGTATATATTTTGGCAACAGCATCACTCAATTGCAAGGTTTTTCTGGTCTTGGCATTGTCTCCCTTGGTGCATTTTTAGGTGGCAGCATAGCCGTGATTATTGTTTACAGTTTAGCCACTAATCGAAACGGCACATCTGTAGCAACTATGTTATTGGTCGGCATTGCAATTACTGCTATTGCAGGCAGCCTAACCAGCCTTTTGGAGTTTTTCAGTAATGATGAAATGCTGCGAAAAATAAGCTTATGGAGAATGGGTGGTCTGGATGGTGCCAATTATCAAAAAGTTCTTTTAATCAGTATCTTTAGTGCCTTTGTGCTGTTTATTTTACCCCGATTCAGTACGGCTCTAAACGCCCTGCTGCTTGGTGAATCAGAAGCCAGACATCTTGGTCTATCAATTCAAAAAATCAAAGTTCGCGTGATACTGCTCGTTGCTGGCGGCGTAGGTGTTTCGGTTGCGCTAGCGGGTAGCATCGCTTTTATCGGTTTGATTATTCCTCATATTATACGTTTACTTATTGGCCCAGACCATCGTTACCTCCTCCCAATGTCAGCATTGGGTGGCGCGATCCTGTTGCTGCTATCCGACACGGTTGCGCGCACCATCTTCGCGCCAATCGAGCTGCCAGTAGGTTTAGTCACTGCATTGCTCGGTGCGCCATTTTTTATCTCGTTGTTGCGACAACGTCACCGCTTTGGCATGCAGTAAATAATGACTAAATCTGCGCCTTTTATGAAACTAGAGAACGTTTCTATTAAAACATCGAATGGTAAGGTGTTGGTGAGTGAAATTAGCTATGAACTGCAAGCGGGTAAAGTCATGGTCATCATCGGCCCAAATGGTGCGGGTAAATCAAGTCTTTTAAAAGCCATTGCTGGAGACATAACTTATTCAGGCAGCATTAGCATTAATGGCCTTGCTGAAATACCAAAACTACGGGCTCGGCAAGTTGCTGTATTACCGCAACTCAGTTTATTAAATTTTCCATATCGTGTTTCTGAGGTGGTCGGCCTAGCGCGTATTCCACACAACACTGGCCGTAAGTCTGATGACCAAATTATAAAAGATGCGCTTGAATTAATGGACATCAGCTTTCTCACTAATCGACTTTATACTGAGTTGTCTGGCGGTGAAAAACAACGCGTACAATTAGCTCGGGTTCTAGCACAAGTTTGGAATTGTGAAGACGCACCGAATGAAGCGCGTCTATTGTTACTTGATGAACCGACAACGGCTTTAGATTTAGGCCATCAACAACAATTAATGAACGCCATAAGAACATTGGCTCAGCAAGGTGTGACTGTGGTCATGGTGTTACACGACATAAATTTAGCTGCGCACTACGCAGATACAGTTCTCGCTCTATTGTGCAGTCAACAACTTGCCTTTGGCTCAGTCAACGAAGTTATTACATCAGCCAATATAAGATCTCTTTTTGATGTCGATGCTAAGGTCATCATGCACCCCGAACGCAATACCCCAGTGGTAATCGACCTATAGCTCATGATTGCGACTCATCTAATTTTGGGCGGCGCACGCTGCGGCAAAAGTCGCTTAGCGGAGCAAACGGCGCGAGAGCTATTCGAATGCTCTCCAGGCAATAGCAAACTGATATACATCGCCACAGCAACGGCCGACGACAAGGAAATGCAAAAAAGAATCGACCATCACCAAGTTCGGCGCGATGAACAATGGCAGCTTATCGAACAACCCATTGAACTCGCCACTGCCATACAACAAGCTCCTGATGGCTCAACAATTTTAATTGACTGTCTAACTTTATGGCTCAGTAACTGCCTGCATAAAGATTGTTGGCTTGAACAAAGACAACAGTTTTTAGATGCCGTGTTAAATTGCCCGTCCAGTGTCGTAATGGTCAGCAATGAAGTGGGTTCGGGTATTGTACCGATGGGAGAACTATCTCGACACTTTGTTGATGAAAGTGGTTGGCTACATCAAGAACTTGCCCAAATAAGTACGCATGTCACCTTGGTAGTGGCGGGTTTAGCGACGCATTTGAAAGAACCAACAGCTCTATGAACGCGTTGATTGTTATCGGTGCTTTACTACTGGATCAAGTTTTCGGTGAAGCTAAACGTTTTCACCCACTGGTTGGATTTGGCAATGCCGCATCATGGTTAGAGAAACGATTAAATAACCGTCTAGCCAAACGACACTCGATATTCTTAGGGCTGGTTTGTTTAATAATACTTACTGTCCCTGCGGTGTTATTTGTCATACTCATTCAATCAATATTAAGTGACTTGAGTTGGCTGATTAGCTTGATTGTGCTGTATTGGGCAATCGGCCTAAAAAGCTTACAACAACACACGAAACCAATACAAACAGCTCTTAGTAATAACGATTTAAACCAAGCTCGTCATTTCCTCTCACGTGTCGTTAGTCGAGATACTGACATGCTCGATCAACAACAAGTTACTACCGCTACTGTTGAAACCACACTCGAGAACGGCTGTGATGCGGTATTTGGCGCACTCCTTTGGTTCATATTATTGGGTGCACCGATGGTTGTTTTCTATAGACTAATCAACACTTTGGATGCAATGTGGGGTTACCGTATTCAACGTTATGAGTATTTTGGTAAACCTGCAGCAAAGCTGGATGACTTGCTTAACTATCTGCCGGCAAGATTAACGGCATTGAGTTACGCCATCTGCGGTCACTTTAAGACCGCAATTACTAGCTGGGCCAACCAAGCCAAGCAGTTGGAAAGCCCTAATGCTGGCCCCGTTATGACCGCCGGTGCGGGCAGTCTAAATCTGAAGCTTGGTGGCCCAACCTTTTACCAAGGAGCTGTTAAAGAAAAACCTTATTTCGGAGGGTCTGAACAAGCCCAACTATCTGACCTGAGCGCAGCTAACAATCTGATTATTAAGACAACTCTGCTATGGTGCGCTTGTATTGTTAGCATTTCAATCTATATGTTTTTAAGAACCGAGTATCAAGTCTAGTGAACTTGCACACAGACATGATAGTACAACCTGATCTTACCCAGAACAAAGTACTTCAGCATGGCGGTGATTTAACTAATGCCTTGAGATTATATGGCGGTGATCATAAAGATTGGCTGGATTTATCAACTGGGATCAGTCCTTGGTCATACCCTACCC
>JALZWI010000228.1 GCA_023299895.1 Arenicella sp.
TCATTATCAACAATAACGGCGGGAGTCGTATCAGCCCATTTTTCGGGCCATCGGCCGTTTACGTTAAAAACGTTAACACCCGGTTCCATACGATCCGGTTGGCTTACAACAACATGTGGTCGAGGGTAATATTCAGGTAATTCTGGCACATCAAAATCGCCAGCAATAATTTCAGACGTATTACCCGCTTTGTCAGTGAGAGTCGCAGAGATCGTGTGCGTGACACCCGCTCTCATGCCAACAACTGGAACATCATGATTAGTTGCATACTCAGAGCTCGGCGTGGCAGTCCAGTTGCGTTCGCCATCACTGAAGCCCAAGGTAAGCATAGACGGTTCGTTAGTCGTTAGGCTTAATACTGCTGCCATCGGTACTGTCGGATTGGGATTTGCAATCAAACTCACAGCACTCGCCAACGGTCCTGCTTCGTCAGTTGCTTTGACCGCAACTCGCTCAGCTATGGGTTGCGATTGAACTTGAGTTTCATTGTCGTTGTTACACCCACAAATAAAAATCAAAACACTAGCCATCAGTAGGCTTCGTATAAAATTTTTCTTAATCATTGATAGCTTCCTAAATTTAATTTTTATTATTTATTTTAATTTCGGCGAGCACTTAATGGTATTTATTCCTTGCTAGTCATTTAAAGGCAACGTGTTCCAAACAACTTCAGGAACAACGCCGGCATCTTCTAGTAAGGCGCCAATTGGGCATCGATCCAAAGCGAGTTGCTGCAAACGCACTAGTTTCTTTTCAGATACATTAGTTTGTATGCTAACAACCATTTTTGCTGCAACTATGCGAATAATGCGAGATTTCTCCTCACGACCATCACCTCTGCCCGTATCAATGGTCGCGTCAATTTTTATTTCGCCAAAATCAAGACGCATTGCCGCCGCTACTTTTGCGATCTGTACCGTTTGGCATGTAGCGAGAGCAGCTGACAAATGCAGTAAAGGAGTAGCGCCCAAATTAGTGCCGCCCCGTTCAGGTGGCTCATCAATTACTACCGTATGCCCATCCATTTCAACATCACAACGCAGGCCGCCAGGTGCCATTAACGACTTTGCTGTTCTAGTATTTTCTTCTTCTACTTCTTTTAGTTTTAAAGTTGCCATTTTATCAATGCCTATACTTATTTTAATAACCAGTGTTTATTACTATTGTCGATCAAACAATAACGGCCAGACCCTGTAAAAAATAGAGCTGCGCTAAAAAACCAATAAAAAAGTTGTCCTTCGATTGTTGGTGCGCCAAACCGATCAAGTCCTATTCCAGTTTTTAACTCAATATACATAACGGTTGTCATTGTTAAAAAAATCGCCAAAGTCGACAATCGACAAAATATCCCGGCAATAAGCAACAAAGGTGCGAGTACTTCAGAAATATAAGCGAAATACATTAGAAAGCCCGGAAAGCCCCAAGACTCCATCCTCGCCATTGGCATATCAATACCATGAACTACCTTATGCCAGCCATGAAAAAGAATAAGTACCCCTAAACTGACGCGCATAATCAGCACACCGATATCATTATTTTCCCAAAAATTCTGTTCACTTGTCATTTTATTTATTTTTATTTCGATAGAGAAATGATTAGCTTTTATAACATCCAGCTCGATAGACATCAACAAACAAAATATTTATTTTATCTGGTGAAACAATTTAATAAAATAAAAAAGCCGAACCGCAAAACGGTTCGGCTTTAAACCTAAACAATAAGTCGATGGCAATATAAAGAGCCCTCAGCCCAAGACTCGCGCACGACGATTAAAAAGCACAGCCTTGAGCCCGTGGTGCTATTTCAACGCCGATACAAGAGTCGACCCCATTTCAGACGGGTTAACGGTTACATGCACACCGGCTTCGCGTAATGCATCAATTTTAGATTGCGCAGTACCTTGACCACCAGAGATAATCGCACCAGCATGGCCCATACGTTTTCCTGGAGGTGCTGTAACACCAGCAATAAACGCAACCACTGGCTTCGTCATATTGTCTTTGATCCATGCAGCACATTCTTCTTCGTCTGTGCCACCGATTTCACCACACATAACGACAGCTTCAGTTTCAGGGTCATCGTTGAACATTTTCATTACGTCAAGGTGCTTCATGCCATTCACTGGGTCACCGCCAATGCCAACACAGGTTGATTGGCCCATGCCTAATTGAGTTACTTGATGAACCGCTTCATAAGTTAATGTACCTGAACGTGACAGAATACCGACATTACCTTTCTTGTGAATGTAGCCTGGCATAATACCGATCTTAACTTCTTCTGGTGTAATCACACCTGGGCAGTTAGGACCGACTAAAACAGTTTTGCTGTTCATTTTACGCATGCGATCGCGACTTTTGATCATGTCTGCAACTGGAATACCTTCAGTAATACAGATAACCAGATCTAGCTCAGCATCGACCGCTTCATCAATCGCCGCAGCAGCAAAACGAGGTGGCACATAGATAACCGACGCATTCACACCGTGCTGTTCTTTGGCTTCAGCAACGGTATTTAATACTGGTACACCATGGACTACTTGGCCTGCTTTACCAGGTGTAACACCCGCGACAAAACACTCTTTACCAAAGGCATAATCTACACATTGAGTAGTATGAAATTCACCCGTATTACCCGTGATACCTTGAGTAACGATGCGCGAATCTTTATTAATTAATATCGACATTTCAATACTCCTCTAAGCTTTAACCGCAGCGGCAATTTTTTCCGCAGCGTCTGCCATAGTCGTGGCAGTTTGTAGTTTTACATCAGACTCATCTAAGATCTTACGACCTTGCTTAACATTGGTACCCTCAAGACGTACAACTAATGGCACTGTCAAATCAACCTCATTTGCTGCCGCTACGATACCCTCGGCGATAACGTCACATTGCATAATGCCACCAAAAATGTTGACCAAAATGCCTTCAACATTTGGGTTGCCCAGCATAATTTTAAATGCTTCTTTGACTTGTTCTTTCTTAGCGCCACCGCCGACGTCTAAAAAGTTAGCTGGCTCACCGCCGTATAACTTGATGATGTCCATAGTTGCCATAGCAAGACCCGCACCATTCACTAAACAACCAATATTGCCGTCCAGTGATATGTAGCTTAAGTCCCATTTTGAGGCGGCAATTTCGTTTTCATCTTCTTCTGTTAAGTCACGATACCCAACGATCTCTGCTTGACGATACAGAGCATTAGAATCAATGTTGAACTTCGCATCCAACGCAATCACCTTTTTGTCACCAGTAACGACCAACGGGTTGATCTCAGCCAATGAAGCATCAGACTCAACAAAGGCGGTATAAAGGCCGGCTAGAAAATCAGCGCCTTGGCTAATTGCTTCAGCAGGAATACCAATTTTTGCACAAACATCTTCAGCTTCAGTACGATCTAAGCCATCAGTTGGGTCAACATAAATCTTTAAAATCTTCTCAGGTGTTTCTTCAGCAACGGTTTCGATGTCCATGCCGCCTTCAGAGCTGCACATAAGAACTACTTTTTGAGTCTCACGGTCAACCAATGCGCCAACATAAAGCTCATCAGCGATATCAGCACCTTCTTCAATATAAATACGGTTTACAAGTTTACCCTCTGCGCCAGTTTGCGGAGTGATTAATTGCATGCCTAATATAGCATCAGCGTATTCACGCAATTGCTCCATACTGGTTGCAACTTTAACACCACCGCCTTTACCGCGACCACCCGCATGAATTTGCGCTTTGACAACCCAAACACTGCCGCCTAATTCTTGTGCAGCTGCCACCGCTTCATCAACTGAGAAGCATGCAATACCGCGCGGAGTTACAACCCCGTATTTCCTCAGGATTTCTTTGCCCTGATACTCATGAATATTCATTTATTTATCACCTTTTTAAGTGGATTTGGAGTACTTCTTACATCCTACAGGTGACCATGATTGAACCTGTAAAAAAGTGCCGAAATGATACACTTTTTTAGCCATTTTCGAAAGCTGAAACTTATAAACAAGACAATAAACAAAGCATCGTTAGAATATTAGTTCATATATTGCTGCCTCAGCAGTATTGGATGGATTTATCGATGACTTTAGATGATCATTAAGCCCATGAAACCAACTAAACCATTACCCCCTGTCACGCTCGGCTTTCTGTTCGCGATTGCCAGCGCAGCTTTATTCGCGATACGCCCTATTTTTGTCAAATTAGTTTATGCACAAGGCGTTGATAGCACGACCTTGATCGCCCTGCGCATGCTCTTCTCGGTACCAATTTATATTATTCTACTGATCTTTTTTTTACGCAGCACAGAACGACGCTCTCGCCTGAAGATCAAAAACATCTTACAGATCGCAAGCATTGGCATACTAGGCTACTATGCCGCCAGCTACCTAGACTTACTTGGTTTACAGTACGTAACTGTAGTGCCGGGCGTACTTTTCTTGGTTCGTTCTTTTATACGAGTAAAAGAATGAACGCCCGCCACGGCGAGTGGCAATTTATAAAAATAAACTAATTTAGATAAACTCTAGATACTTAAATTGATACAAGAACTATAAAGCAGATTAAAAAACGGCAGTCTTTCATGTTTAAAATCGAGCTAACCTGATAGACGCCGCTCCTATTAAAGAATGCCGCCCGCCTAGGGCAAAATAAAAGCCCCATCAATTCTCATTGATAAGGCTTGAAAGACAGAGTCTACTACCGAAGTAATAAACCCAATCCTAGGAGTAAATAACGGCTAATTACTTAGCAGCATCTTTCTCTTTTTGAGCTTTAATAACATCTTCTGCGACGTTTTTAGGACATGGCAAGTAGTTTTCAAATTCCATTGAGAACTGACCACGACCTGATGTCATTGTACGTAGGTCACCAATGTAGCCGAACATTTCAGCTAGTGATACGCTGGCTTTAATTCGTACACCAGTAGGCGTCAAATCTTGTGATTTGATCATGCCTCGTCGACGATTCAAGTCACCGATTACATCACCAACATGATCTTCAGGTGTGAATACGTCAACTTTCATGATTGGCTCAATGATCTGAGGGCCGGCTTTTGGCAATGTTTGACGATAAGCGCCTCGAGCAGCAATTTCAAAAGCAACTGCTGATGAATCCACCGCGTGGAAACCACCATCTAATAAGGTAACTTTAATGTCTTCAGTCGGGAAGCCAGCAAGAACACCTTTAACCATTGACGTAGCAAAGCCTTTTTCAATCGCAGGCCAGAACTCGCGTGGTACGTTACCACCGGTAACTTTTGACTCAAAGGTAAATCCTTCGCCTGGCTCATTTGGCTCAATGATATAATCGATCTTACCGTACTGACCAGAACCACCTGATTGTTTCTTATGTGTGTAACTATCTTCGGTAGCGCGCGTAATTGACTCGCGATACGCTACTTGCGGTGCGCCTACTGAGCATTCAACACCGTGAGTACGCTTGAGGATATCAACTTTAATATCTAAGTGCAGCTCACCCATACCTTTCAAAATTGTTTCGCCTGACTCTTGGTCCGTTTCAACAATAAAGGTTGGATCTTCAGCAACCATTT
>JALZWI010000229.1 GCA_023299895.1 Arenicella sp.
CCGATTGGAGCTGCCACTGGACAAGATTTAATTGTTGATGAAGCGGGCCAATATAGAGTAGAAGTCGCAAACGGTGCTTGTACTGCTAGTTCTGATTTCATAACGGTGGAATTTGTTCCAGCGCCGGAGATAGTTTTTGATACCACGCAAGACTTTACTTTTTGCGAAGGAGAAAGTTTTACCTTGACCGTATTGACTCCAGGCGTGGAGTATAGTTTTAATACATCAAACGGTATTTCCGTATTAGGCTCAGATAATTTTTTGGAGATAAGTGAACCAGTTGACTTTGAAGTGACAGTTATAACTGATTTCTGTGAAGTAACTACGTCTGGTAGTATTTTTCAAGAATCTGCTCCAGTCAGTATCATCAACGCGATTGGGGATCAGTCCATATGCGCTGGAGAAAGCAATATGCTCGCTTCACAAAACGATGCAGACTCTTACCAATGGTTTTTAGATGATGCACCGATCATGGGAGCTACAGCGAGTACGTACCTCGCTAATCAAAATGGAAATTACACGCTTGAATTGACGAATAGCTTTGACTGCACTGATATGAGTGACGTTTATACATTGGAGGTGGTCGATGCACCAGTGATTGAAATTGTGGGCCCAAACACTTTCCAAGCTTGCGAAGGCGATGTAGTTACCTTCCAAATAAGTGGTGATGTAGATCAATATGTTTGGACAGATTTTGAAGGTAATGTATTTAATGATGATACTTCCTTTGAGTTTACGACTCCAAGAGAAGGCCAGGATGTAGTAAGCTTTGTAGTTCAAGCTTTCAATGGAAATTGTGCTTCTCAGATCTTAGATTTTGTAGTTGAGATCTCTGGTCAACCCGATATTGAAATTATTGTGAATGATACTTTTTTATGTGAAGAGGAGACTACTACATTATCTGCAATAGATAATAATCAAATTTCTACTCCCTCAATTTTCACATGGTTTAGAAATGGTGAAGTGATTGCTCAAAATGAAACAAGTATTACTGTTGATGAAGCAGGTGCTTATAGTGTAGAGTCTGCAGCAGATGTCTGTTTTTCAAGAACACCAGATGTTGTGATTACAGTTGGTGGAGCGGTAGATGCATCCATTCCCATGCCACCGAGTCTAGTACTTTGCCAAGGAGAGTCTAGTACTTTAGAGATGCTTCCAGGCTTTGCATCTTATACTTGGTCTTTAGATGGACTTTCACTCAATGAGACATCAAATATTTTGGAAGTGACGACATCTGGAACTTACATTGGGACGGTCATTACTGCAGATGGATGTGATGCAAGTAGCGAAGCTTTTACTTTTACCTTTAATCCGTTACCTGATGCAACTTTACCATTAGATGCAGAGCAAAATATCTGCGAAGAGAGTATTCTCAGTTTAGCACCTCCTCAAGTTGCAGACACTTACGCTTGGACTTTTGACGGAGTGATTATTTCCACAGCTGCAAATATAGGAGCAAACCAAACGGGTACCTACCAACTGGAGTTGACAACTAACGGATGTAGCAACACTTCGCAAGAAATAAATGTGACGGTAGATGAGAATCCGTTGATCGATCTAAATGGAAACCTTTTTGATGCATCCATTTGTGCAGGCGAATCCCTCAATACAGATCTTAACCAAGACTTCGATACCTACCAATGGTTCAAGGACAATGATCCTATCTCTACAGAGCAAAATATAAATATTACAGAAAGCGGTACCTACTTTTTAGAAGCTATCTCCAATGCTTGTCTCGGCACCTCAGAGTCATTCACCGTTACAGTAAATGCTAATCCAGAAGTTAGTATTGAGGTGCAAGGGAGCACTGATTTATGCGAAGGAGACTTTACTACTTTGGTAGCGACGGGAGACATGGATACACAAATTGTTTGGAATAAAGATGGTGTTACTCTAGGGATCACTGATGGCACTTTGACGGTAACGGAGGCGGGCGTTTACACGCTTCGAGCAGAGCGCAATGGGTGCGAAAATATTTCCGAAGAAGTTGCAATCAACTTTGTCAATAACCCAGAATCAGTTATAGTAGGGGAGTCCTCTAGAGTCCTTTGCGCTGGAGAATCCATAATTTTAGAATCCAATAGTATTTCAGATTCATATACTTGGTTGATAGATGATGTAGCCTTAGCCGAGTCAGATGCAACTATCGAGATTAGCGAAGCGGGCGAGTACAGACTCATGACCCAGAGTGGGGATTGCACGACCCTGTCCGAGCCAGTTATTGTAGACTTACTTGAAGTGCCGGAGTTAGATCCAAGTTTATTTATAGATTACATACTTTGCGAAGGTGAGCCTTTGACCATTGCTATCAATATCCAGCAGGGGGAGATCACTTTGTTCAGAGATGACGAGGTAGTCAGCACGGGTCAGACGACATTCGAGTTGAGCACACCTGGCGTATATTATTTTGACTACAAAATTGGGGACTGCGTAGAGAGATCAGATGACTTGACAGTTACGCTTGCTATGTTACCTTCTTTAGATAATTTGCCTGCCATGACCAACTTGTGTGAGGGTGAAGAATTCATCTACGAAGCACCTGCAGGTTTGGACGCTTATGTTTGGACTATGGATGGAGAGCTTATTGCTACTGCGACTACCAATCAATTGCTAGTCGATGAAGCTGGTGTATATACTTTGACCATAGAGCAAGATGGTTGTGCGAATCAGTCAGAAGAATTAATTGTTACACTCAATACTTTGCCATCTATAGGTAACCTACCTGTCACGACTAGTTTGTGCGAAGGCGAAGAGTTTACCTACGAAGCACCGGAAGGTCTGGATAGCTACACATGGACTAAGGACGGAGAGACTATCACCTCTGCGACGACCAATCAGTTATTAGTCAATGAAGCAGGGACATATAATTTGACCATAGAGCAAGACGGTTGTACGGATCAGTCAGAGGCTTTGGTTATTGAAGTTGTCGTTTTAGATCCTATTGAGGTTGCTTCATCTACCACCAGCATTTGTGGAGCCGATGATGTAGTATTTCAATTAGACGCCTTTGATTATGACTCTATATTTTTGGCACTCGATGGAGAGATAATTAGCTCAGATCAAGATCAAGTTTTGATTACAGAAAGCGGGAGCTACACCTTGATTGGAAAAACTGGTGAATGCACAATTGAGTCCAATTCCTTCGAGTTTGTTTTTACTGATAATCCAGTAGTGACTCCTGTCGCTGCTGAGGTATTTACCTGCCCTGGAGATATGACAACGCTTG
>JALZWI010000230.1 GCA_023299895.1 Arenicella sp.
TTGCAGAGTCCTGTGTTTTTTCGGTAGGTAATCCATGTATTGCAATTCCCATTACTTGCTCTTGATCTGCAATTAATTTAAACCACGTTGGTAATTGTTCTGATCGAGCAAAATAATCTTCCAGACACTCGGCTAACGTTGTGTGTTCCATTGGCACAATGCTCTGATACCGTTCACCGTCTTCAGGTGTAATTGTAATCGCAAGTGTTGCCTTATTAGCCAATTCACTTAAGTCTAATGCTGCATCTGAGCTAAGTAACTCACTTTCGTATTCGGCAATCGCGCGTACTTTGCGCTCAGGCATGCAATCTGCCATCAGCAAGCTAATAGACGTATTTGGGTCGTTACTGGTACTGCGTAACTGTATTGTGATGTTAGCAGCAATTTTAATGCTGTCGTGCAGCAATACTGCAGCTACGGCAAATTCATTTAATAGCTTAGCCAAATTTGGTGGATAGTAATGTGTCTGTTGAATAGCGGCGCTCGCCTCATCAAGGCTAACAATACAACCTCGGGCATCGAGGGCATCAAACACAAAACGGCTGACGTAATCTTGCTTACTCATAATTTATAACTGACCTTACTAAACTAAAACAATCCAAATAAAAGCCGCCAATACAAAGCGGTAAATCACAAACGGTAACATTCCAAGGCGTTCTACCACCACTAAGAACCAACGCATACACCAAAACGCTACTAGCGCTGAGACAACAATACCAATGCCTAATAGATCCCAGGCAACTGCTGTATCGGAGCTTATTAATTCAGTGGTTTTCAATAGACCGCCCAAGGCAATCGTTGGCACTGCCAGTAAAAAAGAAAACTTAGCCGCGGTTACTCGTTGATAGCCTAGGGCAAGTAATGCCGTCATGGTAATACCCGATCGTGATGTCCCAGGGATTAACGCCAAGGCTTGCGCCAAGCCAACGAACAATGCAGTGCGCCAATTTAACAGGTTCATCTGCTTTTGATTGTTTTGTGCGCCTCGATCTGACCACCAAAGAAGAATCGCAAAAAAGACCGTTGCAATTGCTATTACCGCAGCAGATCGTAAATTTAGCTCTATCCAATCGCCAGCCAACAAACCAACTAAGCCAACGGGAACCGTTGCAATAATAACCAACCAACCCAATTGGCCGTCTTGCGACCACTTAAATCCCTTCCAGCCACCTAACCAAGCGGGCACCACTTTCAATAGCTCAGGTTTGAGAAACGCAACAACAGCAAACAAGGTGCCAACATGTACTGCTACATCAAAGGCCAAACCTTGGTCTTGCCAGCCGAGCAGCTTGGGCAGCAAAATCAAATGCGCCGAACTTGAGATCGGCAGGAATTCTGTGATGCCCTGTAAAACGGCTAATATTATTGCTTGATAAATATCCATACTTGATAGATTTTATGTTTTTGACATTGAACTCGAATGTTATGCGCTATAGTAAGTTTTTAGCCATCAACTTGCATTAATTTATGAACACTTCCGTAAATAAAGAACAAAAAACGGTACTTATCACCGGCGGTGCCAAACGGATAGGCAACCAAATTGCCCATCTATTGCATGCGTGCGGTTACAATATCATGGTGCATTTTCGCTCATCTTCTAACGCAGCAAACATTTTGGTTAATGAACTCAATGAGCAACGTGAGAACTCCGCATCGTCAGTTCAGGGCGATTTAATTGATGTGAATTGCATTCCCAATATTATCGAGCAAACGATTGAAACCTTTGGCCGCCTAGACGTACTCATTAATAACGCCTCAACCTTTTACCCTACTCCGATTGAGTTAATCGAAATCGACTTTTGGAATGATTTAGTCGGCACAAATTTAAGAGCGCCGGCCTTCATGGTTAAATCAGCGGCTAAATACCTGCGAGAGACCAATGGATGCATCATCAACATTATTGACATCTACGCACAAAAACCGCTGAGCAATCACCCTCTCTACTGTTCAGCCAAGGCTGGTTTAGAAATGCTCACCAAATCCCTAGCCCGCGATCTTGCGCCTGAGATTCGAGTTAATGGCGTTTCACCCGGCGCAATACTCTGGCCAGAACAAGGCAATAGCGAAGTGACAAAAGATGAATTATTAGAGCGCATTCCACTCAAACGAATGGGCGATCCAAAAGAGATAGCCAAAACAGTACGTTTTTTAATTGAAGACGGAACTTATATTACTGGTCAAATTATTGCTGTTGATGGCGGACGGTCGATAGTTATTTAGATTCAATAATTTAATTTTTAAAAGTGTCTCTTACACCATAACAGTCATTCAAAATTCATGACTTGACCTCCCCCATATTTACTAGGATTGTGTATCTCTAGTTAAACACTCTGTAAACGCAAGGATTATCGCTTGAAACGAACATGTTCGAAAATTTTGATCTTCGGTTACGGTAGTCTCTCACTGTTATATCTGCGTTCTTTTACTTATTACGCCATAGATAACTATGGTGGAAACAGAATGATTGTTGCGCTTATAGCACTAACTTATTTTTTATTAATAACTATTGGACTATTTAAATACCCAAGAGCCTTTTCTCTACTTAGTGCCTTTAACTTTATAATTGGTTCGATGTTTTTTTTATCTCTCGTTATCTCAGCATTTTCAGAAATACATTTTGGATTAATAATTTATGTGCTTTTAGGTAGCTTAGGTATGTATATATCCTTTTTATCTTATAAATTTCATGACTCGTAATAACATTGTCGTCTTGAAATTTGAATATTTCCTATAATAGAAATTGCACAATGAAATATTTTTTAAGTGATTTTATCTGCGTTTTTTTTGCTCCTGTGCAAATTTGGAATATAGAACCGCTGATGTACATTCCTATAGTTTTCTTGGCAAGGAAGCTAATTCCTGCGGAAGTGTAGATCACGGTCAGGAATCATTGGATGTTCAACTTTGCATTATGGAATCCTTGAAGAGTATGAATGATTTTTTTTCATGGTAAAAATTCCAACAGTGAGTTGGCAGTGAAGAGATTGTTCAAAAAGTCTGCGAGGGCAAAGACTATAAACGCACACCATCAACCCTATCGCATCACGCATTATTTTCTTAGCGAACTAATCAATCATCTTAAAAACCTGGTCAGCGCTTATTTGGCGAGAAACCCGCACGTTTGCAGATATCGTTTTTAGTATAAATCAGCAAACAAAGTACAAATAACTACTCAAACAGAACCCGAACAACCGTAGCCGTCAGTAATGAAACACCGACATTAATGGTAAACACTCTAAAGGCAGTTTTCAATGAGTGGCTGACCAGTTATTTGGTAAGTAATCGTGCTCGGTTGCAAGCATCGGCACTGAAGTCAGGTTAAATCTCGAGTTTTTTACACAGTCTGGGCAAATAGCCGACATAATAAGTTTTACGTATTCGTCGTCAAACATAACCACTCACAGTCAAAAACTTGTGCGTTTTTTTCAAACTCTTGCTTAGCATCAAACTGATCCCAGAGCTGTTGGAAAGAACAGCCAGATAATGGATCTTTTGTTTCTTTAGCAATCTCCGCTAGTGGCTTCAGTATATGTCCGTATTCGCTTAAATCTTCAGCTGGCCAAACCTTGCCTTGGTATGTGCCGACTAAGTCTCCGTAAATAACCACGTCAACATCTAGGGTGCGGGCATCAAAGTTGCCTCGTTTTACTCGCACTCTACCAGCCGCCTGTTCTAGTTTGTCAGTATAAACAAGTAACTCTGCGAGACTAAGTTGAGTATTAATTTTAATCGCGAGGTTTAAAAAATCATCACCTTCAAACCCTTCTGCAGGTGTTTGATAAACCGACGAAACCAAAGATTTTGGGAAACTAGTTAGTATTTTTTGAACAGCAGAGGCTAAATGCTGTTTAGGGTCGATATTACTGCCTAAAGATAGATATGCAGTGGTAATCGTCATTTAAGACTTAGTTCCTCTCTCGATGAGGATGCCGACATGATTGACATTTTTAACCACACCGCCTTTATCTAATTTGATTCGCACCCAAGGTACATCAAACTCATTCAAAATTGTGTCAGCTAAGCGCTCGACTAATGTCTCTATTAAATCAAAGGTGTTTTCTTGAGCGTACTCAATGACTCGGTCTGATATTTTTTTATAATCCAAAGTGTCTTGTAACTTATCTGACTCTGCTGCGGGTTTTATGTCAGTGGCCAAATCTATATCTAAAACTAATGTCTGGTCGACTTTCTTTTCCCAATCCCAGACACCAACTCGACATCGGCATTGCAAGCCATGTATGTAAATTATATCCACTGCGTTTCTCTCTATTTAAAACTATTTGTTAACTGTACCTTATCTGATGATTGACGCAACACCCAAATGCAGCGACACTATTGCGCATGATTGAAATGCTGCAAAATATTCTCTGGCCACTTGTTGGTTATCTATTTGGCTCGATCTCGAGCGCGATACTTGTTTCTAAACTTTTTAGACTCAACGACCCACGTAGTGTTGGCAGTGGCAACCCTGGTGCGACTAATGTATTGAGATCTGGCAATAAAGCTGCCGCCGCAGTTACTTTAATTGGCGACGTGTTCAAAGGCTTACTACCCGTATTACTGGCGAAACACTTTGATATGTCGAACGGTGTTATTGCCGTAGTCGCTATGGCGAGCTTTATCGGTCACCTCTACCCAATCTTTTTTGGCTTTAAAGGCGGTAAAGGCGTTGCCACGGCTATTGGTGTGTTTATTGCCTTAAGCTGGAAATTGTTTGCGGTCTCCGCAGTAACTTGGTTATTAGTCGCTGTAATTACTCGTTATTCATCATTAGCCGCATTGATTGCCGCAATGATATCGGCACTGGCAAGTTTCGCTATTTTTAATGAGCCTAGCCAAACCCAATTGGTTGGCGCAGTGATTTTTATTGTGGCGTTCTTATTTCAACGACACCGCCCAAACATCGAACGACTTAAAGCAGGTAAAGAAGGCAAAATCGGTGAGAAAAGTTAGGCGCTTGTTTGTGTATTTGATGAGGTTTTTTTTCTAACGCTAGTTAGTAAGTACTTAACCAGTTTATTCCAAAAGTAAAATCGGCCGCTCTATTTACCGTTAAGTCTTCTGCAAAATAGATTTGCCATTTTTTATATTGACCGGCCAAAGCAAGTTGCCAAGCGGGTCGATTAATCTCTTCAATTTCACTTTTAAATACTTCACCGTGAGCATCTAGCTGCATTGACCAGCGCCACAGATCGCTAGATCGCCAATGGACCCCCGCAGACCCTACCCAGGTCGTGTCTTTAGTTGGAATATTAAATAACGCTTCATCACCAATCGTTATCACTTCAGCACTCAAGTGCCATGCGAGGCTTGTTTTTGTGTTTGAGCCGATCGCTAGTGATAGCTTAATATCTGTTTCATCTGACCCTGTCGCTTTATCTGCATCGCCTGTCGGCAGTATGGCACTAAGATGCGCAGCTATACTCAAACGATTGTCGGCATAAAGTTGATACGCCAAACTGATTTCAGTGTCACTGATGGATGAAACTGAATCACTGAGCTCTAAGGATGACATATCACCGTTACGATAACTGAATAACAACTGATCATCTTGCAAGCTGTCACGATCACCTTGATCTAAGCCAAACAAGTCATGCCATTCACGAATCAAATTATCAAAATTGCCCGCGGTATTTTTAATCAAACTTAAGTCAACTCCTAGTTGCCAACGTGGTGCAAAATTCCACTGCATTAAAAAACTCAGGCTTTGTGTCTCGCCATCAATAATTAAAAACTCTGAGCCTGAACTGGCATCATTGGCATGCGATTGAATATTTGCAGAAACCAGCATTGACCAATCACTCTTTTCATCACCATTACCTATAGATGAAGATTTAGGAGCAGACAAACCACTGCCCTGCATGATCGGCAACGTATTACTAAGATGTATAGGATCACTGTCATTGGCTCGAACATTGCTAACAATACAGAACATGCTAAGCAACGATAAAAATAACGCCTTGATACAAGCTGAGTACATAAGTTAAATCGGTGGTAAGTCTTCTAACGACCAACGCGGTTTCACCTGAAACGACAAGTCAGGGTTGGCTTGGTGCATCCGCTGCGCGCCTGCAAACGCGATCATTGCGCCATTGTCAGTACAAAATTCAATTCTCGGAAAGTAAACTTTGGCTTGTTGTTTTTGTGTCATCACTTGCAACATCTCTCTAAGCCGTTTATTTGCACCTACACCGCCCGCAACAACTAAACGTTTAGCGCCTGTCTCTATTAATGCTCGCTTTGATTTAATTGTAAGCGTATCAACCGCGGCCTCTTGAAAGGCAATCGCAATATCAGCAACCGTTTGTTCGTCTAAACCGTCGTTTTTAATTTGCTCTTGCACGGTGGTCAGGCCAAAGGTTTTTAACCCGCTATAGCTAAAGTCCATACCAGCATGTTTAACCATTGGTCGTGGGAAGGTAAAACGTTCGTTGTTTCCTGACAAAGCCGCTTGTGCAATCGCTGGACCACCAGGGTAACCCAAACCTAAAATTTTTGCGGTTTTATCAAAGGCCTCACCAACCGCATCATCCAATGTCTGGCCTAAGATTTTATATTGGCCAATTCCTTCGACACTGGCTAATAAGGTATGCCCACCTGACACTAACAAGGCGACAAATGGAAACTCTGGCGCATCGTCTTCTAGCATTGGCGCTAGCATATGACCTTCCATATGATGTACACCGACAGCTGGCACACCCCAAGCAAAGGCCAAGCCTTTTGCGACAGCACTACCCGCTAATAACGCCCCAGCCAAACCTGGACCACTGGTATAGGCAATACCATCGATCTCTTGCTTATCACAATTCGCTTTTGCTAAAACCGCATCCACAAGTGGCAATACTTTGCGTATGTGGTCGCGGGCAGCCAGTTCAGGCACCACGCCACCGTACTCACGATGCGTTTCTATTTGCGAGAATAAAGCATGCGCTAACAAGCCTTGTTCTGTGTCAAAAATTGCCACACCAGTGTCATCACAGGAGGTTTCGATGCCTAATACACGCATATTTAATTTATTTAGATGGTTTTGGTAATAGTTTAGGGGGTATTGCGTCTAATTACTAACTCTTCAAAAATAACTATTTTTTATTGATTCTGCTATACAGAGCCAACTGAAACGGCTAGAATCGCGCGTCCTGAAAGAATATTAGCAAGAAAAATTTTTATGCCACAAGTTAAAGTTAAAAACGACGAACCATTTGACGT
>JALZWI010000231.1 GCA_023299895.1 Arenicella sp.
GTGATGGACGCAAACCATTACGATCAAGCGCGCAGGACGCATAACGACCATCTGTTAGCACCACACCTGCTGGGCCATCCCAAGGTTCGGCATGCATTGCTTGGAAACGATAAAACGCTTTTAAATCTGGATCAATATGCTCAGCATTCTGCCAAGCTGGTGGCACCAAAGTTTGCATTGCCTTGAATATGTCCATGCCACCCATCAACAGAACTTCCAACATATTGTCTAAACTCATTGAGTCAGAGCCGTTAGTACTTACAAATGGGTACGCTTCATTTAAATTCGGCAGTTTATTCGATGACAGTTTAGATCCACGCGCAATCGACCAGTTACGATTACCTTGAATAGTATTAATTTCTCCATTATGCGCTAGATACCGAAATGGTTGCGCTAAGCGCCACTGTGGCAAAGTATTGGTAGAAAAGCGCTGGTGAAATAAACACAATGAAGAGGCAATTTCAGGATCATTTAAATCTTTGAAAAAGACTGGCAAAAATTCAGGCATCACCAACCCTTTGTACAATATGATCTTGCTAGACAAGCTAGGAATATAAAACTTTTCATCTTCCACACTGATTTGTTTTTCAGTTTTCCGTCTTGCAATATAAAGTGCTCGCTCAAACTTATCTTGACTAAGGCCGTCTGTTGCGCTAACAAAAATCTGGCAAATGACCGGTAATGAATTTTTTGCTTGTTCCCCAAGTGCAGACTCATCTAATGGCAAATCACGCCATCCATGAACAATCAAACCTGCGGCATTTAGTTCTTTGTTTAAAACTTCTTTAGCTTGAGTAGCTAGGTCTTTATCAGTATTTAAAAATACCAGTCCTGTGGCAAACAAATCACTGAGATCATATTTTTGCTGTTTGGCCACGCGACGCATGAACACGTCCGGCATACTCATGAGAAGACCACAGCCATCTCCGGTTTTTCCATCAGCTGCAACTGCGCCACGATGGGTCAATCTAGCGAGCGCTGAGATAGCCGTACTAATCAACCAATGACTCGGCTCGCCATCCATATGCGCGATTAAGCCGAAACCACAGTTATCCCGTTCAAATTCTGGCCGATATAAGCCCCCTTGACTGTGATACATTTCTGACACGATTTATTCCAAAATTAATTGTTTAAGTCGAAACTACGTAACAAAGCTAAATTAAGTTCGTGAAATACGTTTTTAAAGTTGCGTAGTCGCTATTTGAGCCCTATCTCTATCTAACTTAGGCATATGAATCCTTTGAAAAAGGAGTACTACCTTAGAGCCTGAATCAGTAAGCCTTGATTTATTGTTAATGATCAAGCTGTGTAAAAATAAATAAAGCAATACTAGAAAAGGATGCGCATTATACTGATTGCGCACTAAAAAGTCACGCACAGCGACTCTTTGAGTTATCTATAGAATATTACTACACCGAATGCGTAACTGTCGCTAAAAAGTATCTAATAGAAAATAATTTTAGTTGTCAAAACTGAGTGAATTTAGCCAATTAACTCTCAACAGCTTGTAAAATTTCTTCAACCACCTTAGAAACAACCCTCTCTCCAGACTTAACGACTAAATCAGCTTCTTGCTCGTACAACTTTCCTCGTTCTTCCATAAGTTCAGTTAACTTTTCTTGTGCATCAACATTATCTAAGAGTGGTCGATTCCGAGTCTTTTGTGTGCGCGACAACTGAGTTTCAATAGAGGTTTGAAGGTAAACAACATAACCACTTTTACGTAATAAAATACGATTTTCTTCACTCATTACAGCGCCACCGCCTGTAGCCAAAACCATGTTGTTCTGTTCACATAATTCTTGCAGCATTTTTGCCTCACGTTTGCGAAACCCATCCTCACCTTCAATATCAAAAATTGTCGATATAGACACGCCGCAACGATCTTCTATCATATGATCAGAATCAACAAATTCCATACGGGCTCGTTTTGCCAATTGCTTACCGACAGTCGTTTTGCCCGACCCCATTGGGCCAATCAAGATTAGATTTTGCATGTTAGTTTAAAATGATGAGTGATTTTTCTATTATTAAGGAATAGCATTCGCTGCATTCAGGCGAACAACTATTATGCTATAGGGCGATACGCGACAATTAACAAAAAAGCAGGAGTTCTTACTCCTGCTTCTTGAAATGACATATTATTTGAGCCAATTAACCCAAATTCAACTTAGGACTAATAATTCTCGGCGTTAAGAAAATCATTAGTTCGGTTCTAGACTCATTCCGACTGCGCTGTCTAAAAAAGTTCCCAATGATTGGTAAGTCTCCAAACAGAGGCACTTTGATTACTGACTCATTTTCTACTTGCTGATAAATTCCACCAATCACAATGGTTTCACCGTTAGATGCAAGCACTTGAGTAATTATCTCAGTTGTACGTAGAGCCGCTGCAGTTAAAGCATTAGTAGTAGGAATGAACGTATCTTGAGTGATCTCAACATCCAACACAATACGATCATCCGGAGTGATTTGTGGTGTCACTTTCAATTCTAAAACTGCTTCTTTTGTCTCGACAGTCGTAGCATTGCCCCCGGCATTGCTTGCGCCTGAAATCGTAAATACTCGTTCTTCGCCTTGGCTAATCGTCGCCTCCCTTTGATTGGCTGTCACCAATCTTGGGCTAGCGACCACTTTACCGCGCCCATCAGACTCAAGGGCAGATAGCTCGAGCGTAATTAACTGTGCAAAACCGGTTCCTGCTCTAAAAATATCAAACGCATAAGAAGCAGGGCTATTGCCATCTATAGCATTTGCACCAAGGTCAACAGCAAGGCCTCCAGGGCCATTGTCAAACGCAAGTGTACCGTCAGCGTCTAATAAAGAGTCTGAAATCGTTGTCAAACCAGAGGTCGTGCCACTGCTAATAACTTGACCTAAATCTGATCCAGATGCGCCGGGAAATTGAGCATTTTCTGTGATTCTTTGGAACCCTAGCCTTGCGCCAAGCTCTTTACTAAATGTATCAGTCGCCTCCACAATTCGTGTTTCGATCATTACTTGGCGGACTGGTTTATCTAACTGTGAAATAAGATTTCGGAGTTCGACAATTTTATATGCCACATCTTGTACCAACAAACTGTTTGTTCGATCATCAACAGTCACACTCCCACGTGAAGTCAATAATGAATTTTTATCTGTTTCGGTTACGCCTATATCAGAGGAGTCGACTTGACCAACAGCTTTCACCGAAACAATAACATCCGCAATATCTTCGGCTCTTGCGTAGTTGATCTGAATTATTTCAGAGACAAGAGGTGTGAACTCTAGTGTTACAGCATTGGCCATTAGCTCTTCTTCTTCAACTCTCGCAATTTCTGCTGCTGGGGCAATCCAGATGACATTGCCATTTTGACGTTTAGCCAAACCTTTGGTTCGCATGATCACATCTAATGCTTGGTCCCAAGGTACATCTTTGAGGTTAATAGTAATCTCGCCTTGTACAGAATCACTGGTAACAAAGTTAATACCAGTAAAGTCAGCTATGACGGCAAGTACTGATCGAACATCAATGCTTTGAAAATTAATCGATAGTCTTTCACCTTCATAGCCATTAGCTAAATCTTCTTCGTTTCTTAATTCTTCTTCCGTTTCAATAATTGGGTCGACTACTAAATTGAATCGATTGCCAGTCTGAAAGGACAAATGCTGGTATTTACCCTGCGGCACGATAACTAAACGAACATTATCACTATTTTGAAAGGCATCCACACTTTGTACCGGAGTCGCGAAGTCCACAACATCCAAACTCCGTTCTAACTCAGGAGGCAGAGTCACGCCCAACATGTCGATCACGATTTGACCGTCACTCTCTCGAGTATCTATGGTAACTCCATCATCATTGAGATCAATAATGATGCTTCCACCACCTGCATCAGAGCGTCGAAAATCAATATTAGTGACAGTCGTTTCTGACAGTACGTCTGGACGTTTTGCAAAGGGGGCTGGCGCTAAGCGTGGCGTATTGTCTACTTCAGTATTATAGACCGTAATTGCATAACCGTTCTCAGCTTCTAAAACTTGGTATCTAGCCGTATCAATCAAATTAATAATAATACGGGTACGGTCAGGTGTTTCTACTGCAACAACGCTATCAACTTTGCCCGTCGATATTTTTAATAAATTTTCAGCAAGTTGTTCCTGCATACCGAAAAAGTCCAAGGCAATTCGAGCAGGATTGTCCGTACTAAAGCTTCCAGGTTCACCAACATTTCCATCCGTGACCAAGTTTATTTGCACGTCACCACCAGGCAATTGACTATATACGATCGCGGTTAGGTTAACAGGGCTTTGCGCAAATGCTGACCCAGCATTGACCGCCAGCAACAAACTCATAGCAACTACAGTAAAGCCACGTCGAAATGGTCCTTTTATTGATAGGCATGCTCTCATAATTTTACTTCCTGAATCATTGTTATTCATCTATTGTTATTTCTATATTTCGGGTTATCCATCGACCACTAGTGTCTTGTACTAACTCAGCCAAAACGACTTTTTGTTCATCAGGGATAATTTCTATAATTTTCCCTTCCTGTTGCCCCATATAATTACCAAGTCCAGCTCTATGCGCAGTCCCCTCGGCAGTTTTTACGATAACCCATGATTGACTTTCTTGAGTCATCGTGCCGACCATTTTTAATGCATCAAGAGGAAACTTTTCCAAGTCTTCTTTGCGACGATTGGCATCAGGCCTTAAGCCTGATTCTGCCAAAGCATTTTGTTGACTTGTTTCGATATTAGAAAAATCGAATGGGTCATCATTCTCTTCAGCTGAATACTCATAACCTGAATAAGGTTGAATTTCAGGCAATGGTTCTATTTCAGGCTTTTCATTCTCATACGCTGTATCTACAAACTCTTTCAAATCAGACATATCCCCATTCTGACAAGCTTGCAACAAAAAAACGCCGCTTATTAATATGATTGTTTTTCTACTTATCAACATACTTATTGCTCTTCTGCTATGTAAGAATCATCCAAATAATGATATGTCTTAGTGACTGCTTCTAGTTTCAAGTTTTGAGTATCACCCACTCTTGTCAATGAAAAGTTATCGACATTAATAATTCTTGGCAAAGCCGCTATATCACTGATGAAACTAGCAATTTGGTAGTACTCTCCATTAACTCGAATATTGACAAGTTTCTCAGCATAAAAGTCTTTTTCAATGGTATTGCCTGGTTTAATTTGTTCAAACTGCAAACCTCTGGACAAACCTACTTGAGTCATATCAATCAACAAGTCAGGAATCTCACTCTCATTCGGTAACTGCTTGAGCAAAACACCAAATGTCTCTTCTGCTTCAATCATTTGTTCCTTGTAGGCATCGAGGTTAATCGCCAGCGCTTTTTTCTCTAAAAACTCGCTCTTTAAACCAGGCTCTTTACCTTCAACTGTCTCTAACTCGTCTTGCTGACCTTTAATAACAAAATGATAGCCAAGCGCGATAATGCCAATTGATAAGATTGCCGCCATAAACAGCTTTACGCGTCTAGTCCACGAACCAATATCGTTAATATCTATACTCTTTAGTTCTTCTAACAATCCCATATTTATCTCTGCCTAATTGGTTTAATGCTAGCGCACTTGCTCAATTACATCTTGGTTGCTGTTGTCTTTTCGTTCTTCTATAACTTGCACATCAAATGTACTCACTGGCGCACCATTTCTATCAATAACATCAACCACAGCAAGTGAGGCATTATCAAACCAGTCTGAAGCATCCAAATTTCTCATTAATGCTGACACCCGACCATTCGATTGGGCATTACCATTAATTCGTAAGCGACCGTCTGATTTTCTGATGCTTTCATAATAAACACCTTTTGGCAGCTTAGTTACTAAATCATCAAACACATGAACGATCTGCGATCTATTAGCCTGCAAAGACTGAATAACTTCCATTCTAGCCAATAACTGATCTCGCTTATCTTTTAAGTCTTCAATTTCTTTAATCACCTGAGACAAATCATTTATTTCTGATTGAAGGTAAGTGTTTCTATTTTCTTGATATTGAATTTTTCCGTCCATAAACAACTTGGCGCCAAAAACAATTAAACCAGCAAATAGCCAAAGTGCAACGCAAGCCATTAATGTAGAGCGGTTTCGCTCACGCCGCTGCTCTTCACGCCATGGTAATAAATTGATATTAGCCATTACACTAACCCCCTCAACGCTAAACCATACGCAATTGACAAGCTAGGTGCGACTGCACCTATCGCATCTCTGTTAGTTTGGACAGTCGCATTAGCTAACGGATTCATCACCGATACCTTGGTACGTAATTTAACTTCTAAATCACCTGCCAAACCACTCATATCACTACAAGCGCCGGCCAAAACAATGCTATCAATATTCGAAAAAGAGCTGGACGAATAAAAGAACTGCAATGAGCGGTTTATTTCTTGCATCAACATGCCTACAAAAGGTTCTTGTATCACAGTCAAAAAGTCTCCAGGCGGCTGTGATGACATTAAAATTTCTTGTGCCTCATCGGCAGTCACACCGTATTCTTTTCGAATCAATTTAATCAACTGAGACGCACCAAAATTTTGATGCCGCGAATACAATACTCGTTCACTATCAAGCACCATTAAATGACTGCTCGTTGAACCAATATCAAAAATAGCAACAGGCCCATCCGAATTAGAGCTTAAACCATGCTGTGAGCGATATACTCGCTCTAAAGCGTAAGTGTCAATATCCACATATTTGAGTTGCAAATTTATATCTTCAACTAAATCAATATAACTATCTACAATACTACGCCGACAGGCGACAAGTAATACATCGTTTTCTTGATCATTAACAGCAGACGAACTTATTACTTCAAAATCAATATTTACTTCGTCGATCGGGTATGGAATGAAATGTAATGCCTCAATACTAATCTGTTCTTCTAATTCATTGTCACCAATATCTTTAGGCATGCCTAATATCTTAGTAATCGCATGCGATGATGAAATAGCAACAGCAACAGATTCAGAATTTGCGCCTGATTTAATAATTAAGCCATTCAACGTTTCAGCAACCGCAGCCGGATCTGCTATCGTATTTTCTGAGAACGCACCCGTTGGCATCGGCGCTACTCCCCACGTAACTACACGCGGAGCAGTATAGCTACCCGTTAACTCAATTAATTTTATTGAGTGAGTTCCGACGTCAATGCCTAGAACAGCCTTAGACTGGGACCTAAATAGTTTCAAAAAACCTCCATAAAAACCGATGTTTATAACATTATTATGATCACTTACCTTAAATATTAACCAACCCGAGGCAATAATGCCACAATTCTGTACGCGAAACACAATAATTAATATATCATCGCTATAATATTAAACAAATTAACGTTTCTTTTTTTGAAAAAATCTAGCTTCTTTCTATTTCTGGGTACTTTAGCTACGTCGTTTTTGATGTTAGGCATGGTCATTGCTGCATTTTCAATAATACAAATAAATAAATCCTTGCCTGATGCACAAAGCATCAAAAACATCGAACTCAAAATTCCTTTGCGAGTTTATTCCTCTGACAACCAGCTGATTTCTGAGTTTGGAGATGAACGCCGCAAACCAATATCAATTGAAGAGACCCCTCAAGTTCTGATTAATGCAGTTATCGCGAGCGAAGACGACAATTTTTATTCGCATCAAGGAATTGATTTTTTTGGCCTAATCCGCGCAGCATTAGCAAATTTCAAATCTGGAGCTTCACAACAAGGCGCAAGCACTATTACCATGCAAGTTGCGCGCAATTTCTTTTTAACACCAGAAAAAACTTATACACGTAAGATCAGAGAAATTTTACTATCTATTAAATTAGAACAAATTCTAACTAAAAATGAAATTCTATCTTTATATCTCAATAAAATCTTTCTTGGGCATCGAGCCTACGGCTTTGGCGCCGCAGCTGATGTTTACTACGGCAAAGAATTGTCCGATTTATCATTAGCAGAAACTGCCGTCCTCGCCGGTCTACCTAAAGCACCTTCGACCAATAACCCTTTGCGCAACCCAACTCGCGCGCTGCAACGAAGGGCGTATGTCTTAGGCAGGATGTATGAACTAAATAATATCAGTCAATCCGACTATGAATTCGCGCTCGCACAACCATCTACAGCCAAAAGTCATTCTCGCGGCGTTGAATTATCCGCTCCCCACATTGCTGAAATGGTACGCGCGCACCTGATTGAAGGGCTCGGCGAAGATGCTTATTGGCAAGGTTTAAATGTTTACACTACGATTCAATCCAAAGAACAACAGGCAGCGCAACTAGCGCTGCGTACAGGCCTTAAGACCTATGATCGCCGCCATGGTTTTCGCGGGCCAATCAAAAGGATTGACCTTGACGCACTAACGGAAGATCAAACAGCAGATGAAGAGCAAACCTTTTTAGCTTACTCTGACATTCTTAGTGAAATTCCAAGCAGTCATGAGCAAATACCCGCGCTCGTTATTTCTAGCACGCCTGAAGCAAGCAATATCTACACCAATAACCACGGTATGGTTACCTTGCTGTTAGAGAACACGAAATGGGCCAGAGCTTATAAAACAGCCAACCTGCGTGGTGATCCTCCAACCGATATCAGAAACCTATTAGAGCCCGGAGACATCGTTTATATAGAACCGACAGGCACTCTCGCACCGCAAGAGGCAGAATCAGATCAAACTGACGACGTAGTCTGGCAGTTGTCACAAATCCCAGATGTAAGTGGTGCATTAATTTCTATGGATCCGGCCAACGGCAGAATCATTTCGTTAGTGGGCGGCTATGACTTCTTTCTTAATAAGTATAACAGGGCTGTTCAATCAATAAGGCAACCAGGCTCAAACATCAAACCATTTATCTATTCTGCTTCACTGGATAAGGGATATACCCCCGCTTCATTAATCAGTGGCGCACCAATTGTCATTAAAGACGAGACAAATGGAACTGCGTGGCGACCAGAAAACTATTCTGGTGAATTTTTTGGCCCTACGCGTATGCGGTTAGCGTTAGCTAAATCTATGAACCTAGTATCTATTCGATTGTTACGCTCAATCGGCATACCCTATGCGCGTGAATACGCCGAACGTTTCGGCATAGACATGAGCCGTTTCTCCCCAACTCTAACCATGGCACTCGGCTCTGGCGGAGTTACTCCACTTGAGTTGATCAGTGCTTACAGTACCATTGCAAATAGCGGTTATAAAATAGAGCCCTATTTCATTGACCATATAACCGACAAATCCGGCAATATTATCTACCAAGCACAACAACCTAAATATTGTGATGATTGTTATTTAGAGTATCTGAAAAAATATCTCCCGGTTGAACTGACTGAGATTGCCATTGCAGAAATTCCCGAAAAACTCGAAAATTTAACCGAGCTTCGAAAACATCATCAAACTGACAACATTCAAGAATTGAGCTATATAGCCCCAAGGGTTATGAGTAGAGCAAATAATTTTTTAACGGTGAGTATGCTCAAAGATGTCGTTAAATCAGGCACAGGTCGAAAAGCATTAGCACTCAACAGGCAAGACTTGGCTGGCAAAACTGGCACGACTAATGACTATGTGGATGCCTGGTTTACTGGTTTTAATTCAAAAGTGGCAACAACTGTTTGGGTCGGTTTTGATGAGCCATCCAGTTTGGGTAGAGGCGAAGCAGGTGGTGTCGCCGCCTTACCAATCTGGGTTGAATATATGCGTACAGGCCTCACGGACATCGAACAAGATTCAGAAGTACTGCCTGAATATATTGAACAAGGATATATTAACCCTACCTCTGGGCAACGCACCGATGAGTTAGACTTTGGAGCAATATCAGAATATTTCGTCATTGATGAGCTTGCTCCTGACACTCTGGGTGAACCGCTTGCTGAGATTAACTCAACTTATGAAAACGACGACGACATTTACGATGAAAATCGTCTCGAACTTGAACAGCCAGAACAAGATCCACAAACTCGAATCATTGATTCAGGTACAGATACCGATGGTTTATTTTAAACCTCACATAATATAATTCTCATATTCTAAATTTGGAAAGAATTATCTTGAGGGGCTATAGTGCCAGAGAAACAAAACAAGCCACTATTGCTGAGTTAGAAACTATCGATGTTAGCAAAAACCTATAACTATCCCTTTAGATAGCTATATCAAAAAAAACAGGGAGTGGCTGAACATCGTTTAAATGTTTTAGAACCATTTGATGGCAGAAGGGGTAATTCGAACAGCTAATGCTGCTGTTGAAATTGCCGATACAAATAATATATCAGCACCCACGGTGCATAGACGGTTGGTACTTTATGAAAACTCAGGCCGGCTTTTTTCATTAGCACCATCAAGCCCTAATGACAAAGAAAAACTAAACGTTGATGATTGTTCGCTGTATCAACATTTCGCAAATCATATAAATTAACACTTGTCCGCGTAACCCACTAGAGTGTTATGAGACAATTAATTATTTACCCAATGCTAGGGGCTTGCCATGAAGATAACCATACTTAACTAGCATCGGCTACACTCATCACACCACAATTTCATATCGAAGTTAATCTAAAAACATTCTGACCTTAGATAATTTTAACAATTTTCGTAAGTTATGCTTACTTCTTTAAACTGGTCCAGTTTGTGAGTTCTAAACTCACCACCTAGATCAGGACATTGAATAAGCAATTTAAACTTTTCACCTTCGACCCAATGAATACTAAAGTCTTCAGTGCATATGGAAGTCTCAAAGACAATCGATTGACCTCCATGAAAATTAAAATACTTCATATCACCGCCCAACTGAATAATTGAAGTTGTAAACGAGCAGTATCCTACACCTGAATCAAGGTGACTATAAGCTAAATATTTTTTATTTTTATTTGGTTTTATTTCAAGAATAGATCGCGGATCTTCAGCCATTTGAACGTACATAACTAGAGCAAGCATCAGGAAAAAAAGTATCCCTAAGACAATGAGTATTATTTTTTTCATTTCAAAAAACTTTGTTATTTAACCCCATTACGTTAGCGCTTATTTATGAAAGCTGGAGTTCCCACCATTGGTTCTATTTTTTTCTCTAAATGCCGCGCTCTACAAGCATCAGCAAGTAAACACCATTAAATATTCATTTAATTTGAATATTCGCATAGTATTTGCAAAAATTCATCTCCAAACCTATCCAACTTAACTTCTCCAACGCCGTTAATTGTTAATAACTCAGCATTGTCTTTAGGCCGATACTGCATCATCTCCATCAAAGTCGCGTCATGAAAAATATGAAATGGTGGCACACCTTGATCGTCGGCAAGGCGCTTGCGGCATTCTTTTAAGGCGCCCCATAACGCTCGGTCAGACTCATCAACTTTGATCGGCAATTTTTTCGCGCGCTCTGGCTTAGCAGACAAGGCATCTTCGCGTAAAAAAAGTTTAATCTCACCTTTTAACAAACCTCGAGCTTTTTCCGTTAATTGTATTGCGCCATATTGTGTATCATTCACAAACAAATAATTTTGCACAATTAATTGGCGAATCATTGAGCGCCACTGCTGATCACTTCGATTTTCACCTATCCCATAAGTGGTCAATTTATGGTGGCCGAACTGCCTTACCTTGGCAGTGTCTTTACCGCGTAAAACGTCTATAACTTGCCCAGCACCAAAGCGCTGATCCGTGCGATAAATGTTCGACAATAGTTTTTGTGCATCTTCTGTCGCATTCCAAGTTTTGGGTGGATTCAAGCACACATCGCAATTACCACAGGCCTCTTTTCGCTCTTCACCAAAGTAGCCAAGCAAAGACCTACGACGACACGTATTTGTCTCGCACCATGCCAATAAGCTATCAATCTTTGTTCGTTCCGCACGCTTTATTTGATCTGGCGCATTAGATCCCTGCACCATTTGCACAATACGTACCACATCTTGCAGACCGTAAACCATCCAGGCAACACTCGGCAGACTATCACGGCCAGCACGACCTGTTTCCTGATAGTAGGCTTCTATATTTTTAGGTAAATCGAGGTGAGCAACGAAACGCACATCAGGCTTATCAATCCCCATGCCAAAAGCAATGGTAGCAACAATAACGACCCCATCTTCGCGCAAGAATCGAGTCAAATGCTCAGATCGCTGCTCATTACTCAAACCAGCATGGTATGGCAAAGCTTTAACAGCTTTACCATCCAACCAAGCAGCAATGCCATCAACCCTATTACGCGACATGCAATAGAC
>JALZWI010000232.1 GCA_023299895.1 Arenicella sp.
CTCAACTCGTCGCCAACTTCGCGCACTTTTCTTCGATACTGCATCCAATGCATTAATTTTATCCACTCTTTTCGACATTTGTCGAACTAGTCGATCATTACGACTGCCGAATATTTTTTTAAACACGGTGTGTTCCTAATTAATTATGTAGGTCGATGTATCAAACTTGCTTGGGTGAACATTAATTATTCAACATTCAGCTAAAAAGTAGAACCCAACGATAAGATCAGCCTTAAGTATAAAGCTTTGATCTGAAATTTAAAGGTGTCTAATTGTAGCAAAGATCAAGCCCTCATTAATAATAATTAACGCAGCCAGCTTGAGCTTTTAGGTCTTTTTATAGAGATATTTAACTGGGTTGATGCGACTGCCATCCTTCGAGACTTCAAAATGGACATGTGCGCCAGTTGAACTGCCGGTTGAACCTATTTCTGCAATTGCTTGACCTTTTGTTATGGTCTGTCCTTCTGCAACCAAGTTAACACTATTATGAGCATATAAGGTTAAATAACCATCACCATGATCAATTTCTATCAGCCAACCATAGTTACCACTATTCTCAGACCGTAATACCACACCATCCGCGACAGCCAAAACATTTGTGCCTTCTTTGCCCGGAATATCAACACCACTATGAAATTGTTTTTTACCTGTAATCGGGTGCATACGAGATCCAAAACTTGACGACACCCAACCACTCTCAACCGGCCAACCTGCTGGCGTTTGCTGTGATTGCAGGTTTTTGCGCGACAATAAAAAATCAACCGCTGCGATTTCTGATTCACGCTGAGTTAACTCATACTCAATTTCAGAAATTGCGTTTTCAATATCCACTTGTTCAGAATCACTCCCAGATTCAGCATTTGTACCCCCAATCGGTGGGTCTTCGTCAAAATTAAAGTCCCCTAAATCAATACCAGAAGTCTCCGCGATACGTTGCTCAACTGCGTTAATTCGAGAAACTTGAGCTTGTAGACTACCAATTCTACGACCTAATACATCCATGTGCTGACGCACATACTCACGTGTTTTAGAGATTTCTTGCCCCTGCTCATTGACTCGGCCTTCTACCGCAATTCGATACTCAGGATCGACAAAGGGATTTAAGGAACGGTCAATTTCAGCGACAACCCAATAACTACAAACAGCCAAGGCAATTGGCAATACAACTAATGCTAACAGTGCACGCACAGCTAAACTGCGGCCTGAGAGACACAAGCTATTACTTTTACTTATATTGTCTTTTATTACAATAATTTTCAAAATTGACCAGCCACTATTATTTTTATAAGGTGTTTAATTTTATCGTTACGCAAAACTTGGTTTTCTTTTTTAAAAGCTTACTTTTTTGAATGATAGGCCTATAATTCTCTCAAATCCGAGCAGTTATATACAAACTGTTATAAAAATGAAAAAAAAAACATCTACACATTTAAACGCCGCATTAATTGTGCAGCGCTTGCCTTTTCATCAACAGCTAAGATCGTCACAAACGATATTGATTAAATGCACACCTGTTTGGCAAAACTGGGTTAAACATAATTTACACCCCGAGACTGCAAACGCGATTACATTAAGTCACTTCCAAAATGGCGAGCTTATACTACATTGTCACAACGCCATCAGCGCCACACAAATAAAACAGCAACAGCAAACATTGCTAGTATTTTTTAGTGACGAAGGAATAACGGATATAAAAAAAATTACCGTTCGGATCGCCAATCAATCAATAAGTTCTTCAGACAACAAACAAAAAAATCAAATCAACACAACTTATGCATCTGACAGAGTCATTAAAAATTTCGACAATAATGCTCTAAATTCAATTAAAAGCATTCAGAAAAACATTACTAATGATGCGTTATCTGAATCGTTAAATCGTTTAATTCACACTATTGAGCAAATTAAATAACAATTAAGCGCTCGCTAAATGCATGAATGCGATAGGTGCTTTGGCAGGATCATCAAAAGTCACTAACTCCCAACAATCTGGTTGTGCTACTAATGCACGCAATAGCTTATTATTCAATGCGTGACCGGATTTATAGGCATCAAACGCTCCGATGAGCGGATGTCCCAATAAATATAAATCTCCAATCGCATCTAAAATTTTATGTTTCACGAACTCATCTTCGTAGCGCAAACCATCGTCGTTCAAAATACTGTAAGAATCCATCGCGATCGCATTATCATGGCTTGCGCCTAATGCTAGACCTGCTTCGCGCAAGGCTTCTACTTCATGCATAAAGCCAAAAGTTCGCGCACGACTAACTTCTTTAACAAACGAGGTGGTAGAAAAATCGACAACCGCTTTTTGTGGAGATTTGGCAAAAATAGGATGATCAAAATCTATGGCAAAAGAGACTTTGAAGCCTTCAAATGGATCAAATTGTGCCCATTTATCGCCCTCTTCGATGCGCACAGTTTTAGTGACACGAATGAATTTTTTAGGTGCGCTTTGCTCAATCACGCCTGCGGATTGAATTAAAAATACAAAGGGTGCTGCGCTACCATCCATGATTGGTACTTCTGGACAGGTCAACTCAACATAAACATTATCGATACCTAATCCAGCCAAGGCTGACATTAGATGCTCTACCGTAGAAACACTAACATCACCTTCTTGTAGAGCCGTAGACAAACGTGTATCACCAACCCTATCTGGTTTAGCGGACAATTCAACAACTGGGTCTAGGTCTACACGTCGAAACACCACACCAGTATCAACGGCTGCTGGTCTTAGCGTAAGGTAAACTTTTTCTCCAGTATGCAACCCAACACCTGTTGCACGGATTACATTTTTAAGAGTTCGTTGGTTAATCATCTGTCTTTATTTCTTATAAAAATAGCGCTGATTTTGCTTAGACTTTAAATTTCAATATTATTTTAATCATCTAAAAAATCTTACTGAAATCAAAAGTAAACCCAAACAATGTTTAGCAATTAAAACGCTAAATTAGCGGTAAAACTGATAGGAAAACACTGCATTAAATTAAAGGCGATTATAAAGAACGAATCCTACACGAAACGGGAGTAATTGTGTAGATTTGAAGAGCACTATTAATTTTGCTGTTTTTGGTGATTTTCACATCAGTTTTTCCGATTTTTCGAAGCTTGTAGTGATATGTTTTATGATCAAACTTATCAGTCAGCTTGTCGACGTAAAAATGTTGGCACATCTAACTTATCTTCATCGTCATAGTCAAACAAGGGTAATTCACCTGAGCCTGAACGACTGTTTCTAGTGACCAGAGCAGAACCCTGTTCTTCTGGATACTCTTCAGATGTCGATTCATAGTCACTACCTACAGCTTTAGCAACAGGCTTAACTACTTGATATCTTTTTGAATCATTGACTGATTCATCATTTTGATCAATACCAGTTGCAACCATTGTGACACGTAATTCTTCTTTCATTTCTGGATCAATCGAAGTACCAATTACCACAGTTGCGTCATCAGAAGCCATTTCACGAATCATGCCTCCCACTTCACCAAACTCACCAATCGATAAGTCAGGACCAGCAGTCACATTTACTAAAATACCTTTAGCTCCACAAATATTGGTATCTTCTAACAATGGACTGCTCAAAGCATTACGTGCCGCTTCGCTCGCGCGATTAGCGCCCGTTGCTCTAGCAGACCCCATCATCGCTTGTCCCATTTCACTCATCACTGTTTTCACATCAGCAAAATCGACATTAATTAAACCTGGACTAGTGATTAACTCTGATATGCCTTGTACAGCGTTGCGCAACACATCATTCGCAGTGGCAAATGCATCTTGCAACGACGCTTCTTTACCCATGACTTCCAATAACTTTTCGTTTGGAATCGTTATCAATGAATCACATGACTCGCGCAGCAGCTTTAAGCCTTGATCAGCCAGCTTGTCACGACGAGCACCTTCAAACTTAAATGGTCGTGTAACAACAGCAACTGTTAGAGCGCCAATATCACGTGCGATTTCAGCAATTACTGGTGCAGCACCAGTACCTGTACCACCACCCATTCCAGCGGTAATAAAGATCATATCTGACCCGGCCAGTGCCTCAGCAATACGCTCACGATCTTCGATCGCTGCTTGGCGACCAACATCTGGATCCGCTCCAGCGCCTAGGCCTTTAGTTAGATTTCCGCCCAATTGAATAATCGTAGAACATTCAGAGCCTTGCAATGCCTGCACATCCGTATTGGCATTAATAAACTCAACACCTTCAATATTCGATTGTTGCATATAATTAACAGCATTACCGCCACCACCGCCAACACCAACGACTTTGATCACTGCCTGCTGATCAACCGTTTCTAATATTTCAAACATACTTTTCTCCCGTTATATAAATAAAATTAAAAATTACCTTGAAACCAATGCTTAACCTTTTGCCATATTGCATTTGTTCGAGATTCTTTGACAACAGTGTTACGTTGAGCATTTTGGTTGCTGTGACCAAATTGCACCAAACCAACACCCGTTGAATAAATTGGATTTTTTACTACTTCACTAAGACCACCCAAATACTTCGGCATACCGAGCCGAACTGGCACATGAAAAATTTCTTCTGCCAATTCAATCATGCCCTCCATTTTTGAGCTGCCACCTGTCAACACAATGCCAGAGCGAATCAAATGTTCGTAACCATTGCGACGCAAATCGACTCGAATTAGTTCAAATAACTCTTCAATCCTCGGTTCTATCACTTCCGACAAGGTTTGCTTGGACAACTTGCGCGGCGCTCGATCACCGACACTTTCGACATCAATGCTTTCGTCAACCGCGGCGAGTTGACGTAAAGCGCAACCGTACTTCTTCTTTAAATCTTCAGCAGCGGCTGTCGGAGTGCGTAAAGCAATCGCAATATCATTGGTAATCTGATCACCCGCCACAGGAATAACAGAGGTATGTCGAATCGCTCCTTCGACATAAACAGCAATATCTGAAGTACCACCACCAATATCCACCAGGCAAACACCCAATTCTTTTTCATCGTTCGTCAATACTGACTCACAAGAAGCCAGTTGCTCCAAAATAATATCGTCTACCTCTAAACCACATCGGCGAATACATTTTTCAATATTTTTTTCTGAGCTAACTGATGCCGTGACCATGTGTAAATTTGCTTCAAGACGAATGCCGTTCATCCCAATTGGGTGACGGATGCCTTCTTGTCCATCGATAATGTATTCCTGTGGTAACACATGGAGTATCGTTTGATCATTAGGAATCGCAACGGCCTTTCCTGACTCGATCACTCTATCAACATCACTGTCGTCAACTTCACTGTCACGCACCGCCACTACGCCATGCGAGTTAAAGCTATTAATGTGTGCTCCAGCAATACCAGCATAAACCGAATAAATTTGGCAACCGGCCATCAACTCCGCCTCTTCAACAGCACGCTGAATAGCGGTAACTGTCTCTTCGATATTAGCAACCACACCTTTACGCATCCCTGTTGCTGGATGATGACCATAGCCAATTATTTCGACATCACCTTTGTCATTAACTTCACCAACAATTGCCAGCACTTTAGAAGTGCCTATATCTAAGCCAACTATTAATTTATTTTCGCCTTTTTTACTCATAGTGGTTTACCGAGTATTGTTCTCTTGTGTTAACGTGCTCTCTTCAAACATCACTACCGCTAAATCTTCATCTGGTTTTATGGTTTCTGACTTGATCGCCAAACCATTTGGGTAACGCGCATCTACTCGAGTTATCTGTTGATCTGAGCCTTTAAATTGACTATCAAATAACAATAAAAAACGAGACAGACGCTGTTCAATCTCAATGCGACCCAACAACAAATCAAATTCATGATCTAAATAGCTCAAACGCAATTGCCATGCATGGCTGGCACTCAATTCAACATTAGTTAAACGCAGTCCATAGAGGTCAATTAATTTTTTCCATTTGTAGGTCTGATTCAGAATCAATTTTGAATCACGTGGTTTACCTGACAGCTTGATCGTGTTTGCTATTTCAAATTTCGCAGGCAAATCGATCACATTACCTAATGACGTGAGCCAATAATTTTCATTATTTGACTGGCTAATTTTGAATGGCAGCACTGGTCTGTGCTCACTGACATTAATCAATAACGTGTTTGGCCACTCTCTTCGCACATCGGCATTTTGCACCCAAGCAAGTGATTCGACATTATCTTTAATATCTTCTAAATCAACGGAGAAAAAATTTCCAAGTGGCGCTTGTTTAACTGTCTGCTCTACTTGACTGGGTTGCAGATGTCGAAACTTTCCTTTAATGATTAATTGATCGATAACAAAAGCTTCCGGCCGGTATAGCTGATCAACAACCAACAAACCAATCGTTGCAAATGACAATAAAGTTGCTATTAGCAATAACGCGGAGCGCCCAAGCTTGGACATTCGCCGTGATTGCAATTCACGTTCTTGATTAGCGAGGGCACGCGGACTCATAATGTCGCCCCCAATATCTTTAACACCAATGCTTGAAAATCCATACCAGCAGCAGCTGCCGCCATCGGCACCAGACTGTGGTCAGTCATGCCTGGCACGGTGTTCACCTCTAATAACATCGGCTCACCATCAGAATCAAGCATTACATCAACCCGCCCCCAAACACCACAGTCAAGAGCATTAAATGCCTGCAGTGCCAACGATTGAATCTGTGTCGTGAGCCCGCTTGGCAGTACCGCAGGGCAATAATACTGAGTATCATCAGACTGATATTTAGCCTGATAATCATAAAAATCATTATCAGTTGCCATTTGTACAATTGGCAACGCCTGACCATTCAAAATTGCCACCGTCAATTCAATACCGGCATTAAACTGTTCAGCCAAAACGTCATCGCCACTTTTTGCAGCTTCGCGCCAGATCGGTAAGAGCTGTTCTTCGCTACTAACTTTACCAATACCGACACTTGAACCTTCACGTGCAGGTTTCAAAAATAACGGCAAGCCTAATTCATCTATCAAACCTTCAATGTCTGTTTCACTGCGCAATACACGGAATTTAGCACTCGGCAACCCTAATGCTTGCCAGATTTGTTTGCTACGAACTTTATCCATTGCCAATGCACTTCCTAAGATACCACTACCGGTATAGGGCATACCAATCGATTCTAGGGCACCTTGTACAACTCCATCTTCTCCCCAGCGACCATGCAATACGATGAAAGCTCGATCAAAGCCTTGTACTTTTAATGTATCAATATTATCAGGTGACGCGTCCACTTTATGTGCATCAACACCGCCTGCCTGCAAAGCATTCAATACGGCTACGCCACTAACTAACGACACCTCTCGTTCTGCGGAAATACCACCTACCAATACGGCTACCTTGCCAAATTGTTTACTTAGCACTGTCATTGCTTAGCACCTACATTCAGGCTCGCAAATAAGTTCTGTGATGCTTTACCAATACTGCCAGCCCCCATAGTCAGAATTACATCGCCGTCTTGAACTAAGGGCGTTAAGACATCTTGAAGCTCTTCGACTTGCGGAACAAAGATTGGGTTACTCGTGCCACGAATTCGTATTGCTTGACATATTGCACCACCACTCGCACCGCTAATTGCGTCTTCACCAGCTGGGTAAACTTCGCAGACCAATAAATTGTTCCGTTGCGCTAACACTTGTACAAAATCATCAAACAAATCAGAGGTACGGCTATAACGATGAGGCTGAAATACGGTAATCAAACGGCGATTTGGCCAACACCCTTCAGCCGCGCTCAAGGTTGCTGCTAGTTCAACTGGGTGATGCGCATAGTCATCAACAACCGTAACGCTGCAACCATTAATTTCAACATCACCGAAAATTTGAAAGCGTCGGCCAATACCCTGAAAACCCTGCAAGCCTTGCATAATTGCTTGATCACTGACACCCAGATGAGTCGCAATCACAACCGCAGCCGTCGCGTTTAGCACATTATGTTTGCCCGGCATGGCTAGTACGACCTCAAGATCATTTGTTTGATCAGGACGACTTACTGAGAAAGACATATTATTGCCGCTTTGTTGCAGATTATGAGCGCGAAAGTCAGCCTCATCACTTTCACCATACGTCACCACAGGTTTGTGTATTTCATGACGTATCGATTGCACATTTTCATCATCAGCACAGATAACAGCAAGCCCATAAAACGGTAAGTTCTGTAAAAATGCGATAAAAGTTTTCTTTAAAGTTTCTAACTCGCCTTGATAAGTGACCATATGATCTTCATCGATATTAGTCACAATCGCCATCTCTGGCTTGAGGTTTAAAAATGACGCATCACTTTCATCCGCTTCGGCAACCAGATACTCGCCAGTACCTAATTTGGCATTCGCACCAGCGCTATTAATCAAACCGCCGACAACAAAAGTCGGGTCAAGGTCTGCCGCAATTAAGATCGCGGCAACCAGGCTTGTAGTGGTGGTTTTACCATGCGTGCCAGCCACCGCAATACCGGTTTGAAATCGCATCAATTCGCCCAACATTTCAGCACGTGGGATAACAGGAACACCTAATTCAAGCGCACCACTCACTTCGGGATTACTTTGATCTATCGCTGACGACACAACCACCACATCACAGCCGTCAATGTTTTTTACGTCGTGACCAATCACTACTTCTATGCCCGCTTGGCGTAAGCGTTGTGTTACAGCGCCTTCGGCAATGTCAGAACCGCTGACTTGATAGTTTAAATTCACCAAGACTTCAGCAATACCGGACATGCCACTACCGCCAACACCGACAAAATGAATTTTATTAACACGATTACGCATGCAAATATTTCTCGCAAGTCGTAATCAAATTTAATAAAGCGTTTGGCTTATGCAGCTCAAAAGCACGTTTGCCCATTGCACTTAATTTAGCTTTACTTGCTAACAACTGATTTAATTCAGGCAGGCTCGATGATTCATTTAAAGTTTGATTTGAAACAATCAACGCCGCATCAACATCAGCCATCACTTGAGCATTTTTCAATTGGTGATCTCCAGCCGAAAATGGGTAGGGGATTAATAACGCAGGCTTTGCTGCCGCGCAACATTCTGCAATAGTCATTGCGCCAGCACGACAAACCAATAAATCCGCCCATTGATAGGCTGCGGACATATCGTCAATAAATTCGGTTACTTTTGCTGGCATATCCAGTGTTTGATATTCCTTAACAACCTCGTCTGACCGGTTCTTACCTGTTTGATGCCAAACATTAATGTCAGCTTTATAAACTGAGAACAACGCTGGCAAACATTTATTCAAAGAGTGAGCTCCTTGACTTCCGCCGATCACTAAAACATTAATCTTTGCTTCAGTATTAGGGTTGTTTGGCTTGATGGAATCACGAACTGGATTCCCAACCCACTTAGCTGAAACAGGTAAATTAGCGGTATCAGGAAAACCCGTCAGCACTTGATTGGCTATTTTGGCCAAATATTTATTTGTTAAACCAACTACCGCATTTTGTTCATGGATCACGAGCGGCTTACCTAATATTCGACTTGCGAGACCACCAGGACCCGATACAAACCCCCCCATACCAAGCACACAATCAGGTTTAATTTTGCGGATTACTTGCATGCTCTGTACTGTTGCGCAAACTATTTTAAATGGCGCAAGCAACCAGCTAAATATGCCTTTACCACGCAAACCTTCAACACTTATCCATTCAATTTCGATGTTGTTTGCGGGTATAACACTGGCTTCTAAACCTTTAAGGGTTCCTAACCAAGTTACCTGGGTATTCTTTTCACGCAGTGCATTGGCAACTGCAAGTGCTGGAAACACATGCCCACCTGTACCACCCGCCATGATCATTAGCTTGTTCATTTCTGCTTTATCGTTCACGACTGTCGATTGGTTCATGACTGTTGCTCCCTTCTGCGGTTTTGTCGATCGACCGCAAATAACAACCCCATTGCCGCACAACTAACCAACATGCTACTGCCGCCATAACTAATAAAGGGTAAGGTGAGACCTTTGGTTGGTAGCACGCCAAGGTTAACGCCGACATGAACCATCGCTTGAAACACTAATAAAAAACCAATCCCCTGCGCTAAACGGGAAGCATAAACCTTACCGACCAACTCAGCTGTACGTGCAATAATAAGAGCACGCTGCAATAAGGTAGCAAATAAGGCAATCACCACAACTATCCCAATCAGACCAAGCTCTTCACCGATCACCGCCAAAATAAAATCATTGTTCGCGTGCGGTAAGTAATATAATTTTTGTATACTGGCACCCAAACCAACCCCAAACACTTCACCTCGACCTACAGCAATCAATGCTTGGGTAAGTTGAAAGCCAGTATTAAATGGGTCTGCCCACGGGTCTCGGAAACTTAAAACTCGTTGCATACGATAATCCGACATGCTGACCAGGGCGACCATAACGCCTCCAGCCAAACCTAGACAAATAACCGTATGCAGTATTCGAATACCACCTAAAAACATCATTAAACCAACGGCTGCTGTAATCACAAAAAAACTACCAAAATCTGGTTGCATCAATAGTAAAAAACCTAAGATTGCTAAAACAACGCCAATATTAATGATCCCTTTAGTAAATTTTTGTATCTCTGCTTGTCGACGTGTCAAATAACTGGCCGCATAAATTATCATCACCAATTTAGCTATTTCAGCTGGCTGAACACGGAATCCTAAAAACACAATCCAACGCTGACTACCATTTACTTCACTACCAACAAACAACAGTATCGCTAACGTTAAAAACGTAATTATCAATAATGGCAAACTCATTTTTTGCCAAACCCAAACCGGTATTGTCGCAATCACAAAAGTAATTCCCAGGCCGAGTACGATATGAATAGATTGTCGCCAAAAATGAGCGGTGTTAGTTTTTAAGTCTTGATCACCCATCGCAATAGTAGATGAAAAGACCATCACCAAACCTAACACTAGCAAGCCAATAAATACTCCCAGCAAAGTGGAATCAACACCAATTGAATTAGCCTTTGGCTGGAAACGAGTAGCTTGTAGTGCGCTAGAACTCATACAGCTTCTCTCTCTATTAAGCTATGGACTTGATCTGAAAAATCATCGCCACGTTGTTCAAAGTTTTTATACATATCAAAACTAGCACAAGCGGGTGATAACAATACCATCGAGTTTTTTTGAGCAAACTCTGCGGCTTGTTTAACAGCTACAGCCATATCATCAACTCGACTAATCGGCAGCAAGCCTTCAAGTGCCGACTCAATCTTATCTGCATCTTGACCAAACAAAATCAGTAACTTAATGTTCTCTCTTATCGCATCTCTAAGCTCTGTGAAGTCTGCGCCTTTACCTTGCCCTCCAGCAATCCAAACAATATCTTTCTCAAGATTACGCAAAGCGGTACTGGTCGCACCAACATTGGTTGCCTTAGAATCATTCACCCAAGCAACGTCATTGCTCACTACAACAGTCTGCATACGATGCGGTAAACCATGAAATGATCTAACCGCAGACACGAGCCGGGCAACAGGGAGCTTCAAAAAATCCACTAGAGCAAGCGCAGCCAGCACATTTTTAACATTATGCAAACCGATCAACGGAATCTCTGTTATGCGCAATAATCGTTCTGACCCTTTCATCAACCAGCGATAGTTGGATTCGCGACGAATACCAAATTCACTATCATTAGCTGGTTCGTCTAGATCAAAACTAAACACTTTGCCCTCATAAGAAATTTGCTTCAAGCGATCATCATGACGCGGCAATATGACTTGTTTTGAGCCACGTAGAACCCGAGCCTTAGCCAATACGTAATCACCCATCGACTCATAGCGATCCATGTGGTCAGCACTAATGTTCAAAATTGCTGCTGAGTCAGCATTCAATCGAGCGGTTGTTTCAAGCTGAAAACTTGAAAGCTCAAGCACGGCAATATCGTATTTTTTTTGGTCTGTTAAAGCATCGAGTGCCGGCAAACCAATATTGCCAGCGACTAATGGTTGCATGCCTGCAGAACCACACATATGACCAACCAAAGTAGTTACAGTGCTCTTACCATTAGAGCCTGTTATTGCAATAATGGGCTTATCATTCGCCTCAACGAACAATTCAATATCTCCAGCTATGTAAGCGCCATCTTGCTTTAAGCGACGCATGATTGGTGTCTTTAAACCTACGCCTGGACTTGCAATAACCAATCTACAGGATAAATTTTGGTGATCGGCATTACCACCAAAAAAGCATTCAACATCAGGGTAATTTGCCTGTAATTTCGCAATCATCGGCGGAGCAGTTCGCGAATCCATGACACTAACCTTTAGTCCGTGTGACTTTAGGTAACGCACCACGCTATAACCCGTAACACCCAGACCAACTACTAGAGCAGTCGAATACTGCTGAAGGATTGTTTGTTTAGGGTTATGTGTTATTGGTGCCATAAAGCGCTACCTCACCTTTAAGGTCGCAAGACCGATGAGCACTAAAATTAAACTGATAATCCAAAATCGCACAATTACTCTCGGCTCTGGCCAACCTTTAAGTTCAAAATGATGATGAATCGGCGCCATACGAAAAATTCGCTTGCCAAACATCTTATAAGAAAATACTTGCAAGATAACAGAGACAGTTTCCAACACAAAAATACCGCCCATAATGAATAAAACCAATTCTTGCCGTGCGATAACCGCTACAACCCCTAGTGAAGCGCCAAGTGACAAGGAACCAATATCACCCATAAAAACTTGCGCAGGGTAAGTGTTAAACCACAGAAAACCCATACCGGCGCCGACCAAGGCTGCACAAAAGATCATTACCTCACCACTACCCGGAATGCTTGGGATTGCCAAATATTCGGAAAAAATCACATTGCCTGAGAGGTAACAGAAAATCCCTAACGCAGCGGCTACCATTGCGGTCGGAACAATTGCCAAGCCATCAAGACCATCCGTCAAATTAACCGCATTACTGGTACCGACAATCACGAAATAAGTAAGTGGAATAAACGCTAATCCTAGCGGGATCGCGACATCTTTAAAAAACGGAATAATCAATGTCGTCTCAATTGGCAAGGTTGCCGTGGCATATAAAAATATTGCTGCTAGCGTTGCCACTACACTCTGACTCAAAAACTTATTGCGAGCACCCATGCCCCGTGGATCTTTATTAATCAGTTTTTGATAATCATCCCACCAGCCAATAACACCAAAAAAGAAACAGGTAAATAAAGTCACTTGTACAAAACGATTGCTTAAATCAGCCCATAACAATGTTGCAAGTATCACTGACGCTAAAATCAATAACCCGCCCATAGTAGGCGTACCGACTTTATCAAAATGCGTAGGCGGTCCATCTTGTCGTACCGTTTGACCAATTTGATGTAAGCTCAATTTGCGAATCAAAATTGGCCCCATAATCAAACTAACCGTCAAAGCGGTTAACACACTGCAAATCGCTCTCAAGGTTAAGTACTGAAAGACATTAAAGAAGCTATAGTGTTCAGCTAATTTTTCAAATAACACCAATAACATTATTGATCTCCTCCTGATGCCTGAGCCGACTCAACCTGTTTTAATAGCTGATTCAAGTGTTTAACGACATTCTCCATGCGAGCAAATCGTGAACCTTTAACCAATATTGCGGTATTTGATTTAGAAATTTTACTGTGTATGTTTTCAGACAACCTCACCAATAACTCATCTTGAGTTTTGAACGACTGCCCCCGCCCTGAAAATCCATTAACAACTAATCTCGAAAAGTCTCCACAGGCATATAAGTAATCTATATTATTAGCAGATGCATATTCACCAACTTGTCTATGCGCCGTCTCCACAGAGTCACCCAGCTCACCCATATCACCAACAATCAAGATGCTGTTGTTGTACTGTGCCAAGACTTCTATAGCCGCCTGCATTGACGCTGGATTGGCGTTATAGGTATCATCAATCAATGCCACACCGGCTACAGAATCAGCATTTAATCTGCCACCCAGCGGACGGTACTTACTTAAACCACCTCGAATTATATCTACGGGAATATTAGCTGAAATAGCAACTGCAATTGCAGCGAGCACATTACTAACATTATGCTTTCCTAAAGTTGCTAATTCCACTTTAAATGATTTAGCTGAGGTCTTAACCTGCAATCTTAAGCCACTCTGAGTTAATTGATACTCAGCACTAATATCGGCTTCTTTTGATAAACCAAATGACATCATTTGTCGCTGGCCAATCAACTCTCGCCAAAGATCAGCATACTGATCATCAGCGTTAATCACGGCCACACCATCATCGCTCAAACCTTCAAAAATCTCACCTTTGGCTTTTGCGACTCCCTCAACTGTCTCTAAATTTTCTAAATGAGCTGCAGCTGCATTATTAACCATCGCAATGGTTGGTTTGGCAATATTCGTTAGACGTGAAATTTCACCGGCATGGTTCATGCCCATCTCAAGAATGGCATATTGATCATCTTGGCGTAACCGTAAGACTGTTAATGGCAAGCCAATTTCATTATTCAAATTACCTTTGGTAACAACACCCTTGCCTATTTCAGCAAAAATACAACCCAACATTTCTTTGACTGTGGTTTTGCCTACACTTCCAGTTACGCCAATAACAGGTATCACGAACTGGGCACGCCACCACGCGGCAAATTCTTTTAAGGCTTGATGAGTATCAGTCACCAACACCTTAGGCAGAGAACTTTCTACTTCGTGGTCAATCAAAACAGCCGCTGCGCCAGCCTGTTGGGCATCTGACACAAAATCGTGCGCGTCAAATCGATCGCCTTTTAAAGCGATGAACAATTCGCCTTGGCAGTCTCCTCGCGTATCTGTGGTAACACCTGATAAGACTATATCAGAACCAATTAGCTGGCCATTTACGGCTTGCGATATTTGCGCTAAATGCATCATGCGGCTAGCCCTAAGTTTCGGGTTACTTCTTGGCGGTCTGAGAATGATTGACACGATTCCCCAATCGTCTGCGTTGTCTCATGACCTTTACCTGCAACCAATACCCAATCATTATTTTTCGCCAATTCAATCGCTTTGGCAATTGCTTGAGAGCGATCTAGTATGACCTGAACTTGTTCTGTCATACTTGCGGTAATGTCCGCAACAATGGATTCTGGCTTTTCTGATCTGGGGTTATCGTTAGTCACAATTACCATGTCCGCCAACCGCTCAACTACTTCACCCATCAGTGGACGCTTGGCTTTATCTCGATCACCACCACAACCAAAGACACACCACAACTTACCTGTACAATGTTGACTCAGCGACAGTAAAGCTTTTTCGAGCGCGTCAGGTGTATGCGCATAATCCACCACCACATTAGGACACTCATTCGCTGAATAGAGCTCCATACGTCCTGGTGCCGGGTTCAAGCCTGCAACAGCACCTTGGATATCTTCTACCGCAACACTCAACGACAGAAGCGTGGTGACCAACATCAAGATATTTGGAATATTGACCTGACCAATCAATTTCGTGGAGATTTCAAAATCAATTTGATTTGTCTCGACGGTAAAACCCATGCCATTTTGATTCAACACCACGTCATCGCAGGTAACATCGCCTGCGCTCAAACCATAACTGGCGATAAAATCACTACTGGCAATATCAATCAGGCCAGCGCCCATTACGTCATCAGCATTGGTAATCACCAACTCAGCCGAGTAATCAGTAAACAGGCGCTGTTTGGCTGCTTTGTAACTGGCCATATCGCCATGATAATCAAGATGATCATGACTCA
>JALZWI010000233.1 GCA_023299895.1 Arenicella sp.
CTATGAAACGTCCTGGTTCAATTGACAACACCCTGAGCCGCATCAAAAAATGGCGTGAGATTTGCCCAGAACTCACTATTCGCAGTACGTTTATTGTTGGTTTTCCTGGTGAAACTGAAGAAGATTTTCAAATGTTGTTAGACTTTATCGAAGAAGCCCAACTTGATCGCGTTGGCGCTTTTACTTACTCAGCAGTTGAAGGCGCTACGGCTAACGAATTGGCTAACCATGTGCCAGAAGACGTTAAAGAACAACGTCTGGCTAAATTTATGGAAACTCAGGCAGTAATAAGTACTGCAAGACTCAAAATGAAAGTGGGTAAAACCATCGATGTCATTATTGATGAAGTTGACGAGAGTGGCGCAATTGGCCGTAGCCAAGCAGACGCGCCTGAAATCGACGGATTAGTTTATATTAACGATGAACCGCAGCACCAAGTTGGAGATATTATTAGCGTGACAGTTCATGCCAGTGATGAGCATGACTTATGGGCAAATAGTTAGGCTCAATTGGTTAAACCAAAAATATACTAGGCAACATGCTTACGCATTCGTAAGCCGCCGAGAGGATTGCTTGAGCACAGCAATAGAAATTCACAACATATAAGCCGAGCTTAACGTAAGTAAATTAGAAGGCTAGCTCTCTAATGTTATCCATCTAACTCATTAGAAGATTATCAATGGTTTTAAAAATCACATTCGCTACTATATCAACATTATGCTTCGCGCAACATTGGGGTATATAACAAACGTGCAGCTAAACCTACCTAACACACTTTTTTGACAACCTTATTTAGCTGAAAGACAACAATAAGTCACTCATCATTTTACGTGTTTTTTCATCAGGCAACTCACCATAACCAGCCCCCATATTATCAATCACATGCTTCACTTTACTGGTTTCAGTAACGACACTGGTCATCGCTGGGTTAGAGAGAATCCATTTTAGTGAAAATTGCGCCCAAGATGTAATATTGTAATCAGCTGCCCATTTAGGTAATTTTTTGCCTGCGACCAAACTAAAATATTCTCCATCTTCAAACGCTTTAAATGGTTCAGCGCCAATTACCGCAATCCCTAAATCTTGTGCCAGCGGCAACACTCGCTCACCTGGCCCCTGCTGAGTAATTGAGTAGCCCGTCATAATAAAATTTGGCTTCTCAGTTTTCATGAAACTTTCTAATTGAGTGAAATCAGTATGTCTTGTCAGGCTAACGCCTGTGTACCTGACCTTACCACTCTGTTGATAATCCAGCACCGTCGACCAATGATTATCTATATCACGCATGTTGTGAATCAATAAAAGATCCATCGGTTTTTTATTAAAGCTAGGCAGAAGTTTTTCTAAATGATCTATTCCTGCTTGCTTTCCATTGACTGTAATCTTGCTTGTTAAAAATAAATCATTTTGGACACCCATTTCAGTTAGCAGCTGGCCCATTACTGGTACGTCAGGACGTAAAAAAGCTGGAGTGTCGATCAATCGACCACCATTATCTATCATTGCCTGTATGACTGATTTTGGTAGATCACGACCCTCTTCAGGCAGTTCTATAAATATTTGCGGTGCACCCAAACCAACCACCGGTAATGTTTCATCAGTTCCTGGAATAACTCGCTCCAGCATTTTCTGTTGTGCAAAAACGTTAAAAGGCATTGTCGCTGCAGCAGACATCAAAACGCTGCGACCAAGAAATTCACGTCGATTAATTTGTTTGCTCATACTCGATTTTGCTCTTAATATTTTATTGTTAGATTAGCACAACCTAAAACATTGGATTGTAAAATTTTTCCTTAATAACCAACAAAATAACTAACCCTGTTCACGCTCTCGGGTCAATGCACAGGCATAAAAGCCATCTGCCTCACTCAGCGCAGGAAACGTTCGTAGCTCGTGGCGATTAAGGCTGACTTTGTCTAGATTTGATTTCAGTGGTTCTTTTACTACTATGTCAGATGGTTTGAAGTCTGGGTTGTGTTTTAAAAATGCAGCAATTTGCTGTTCATTTTCTTCGCCTAGCAATGAACATGTTGCGTAGATTAATCGTCCGCCCGGTTTAACTAAGCGACAGGCGCTTTGTAATATAGATTGCTGTAAAACAAGCAATTCGATTAAGTCTTGTTCGGTAAGCTTCCAGCGACTATCTGGGCTGCGTCGCCAAGTACCTGTGCCGGTACAAGGTGCATCGACCAGCACGACATCTGCTTTGCCTTTTTGTTGTTTTACCCATTTGTCTTTTTCAGAGCTAAGCACATGGATGCGAACATTATGTGCCCCTGCCCGTTTGACACGTTTACTTAGATTATCAAGGCGTCTTGTGTGGACATCGCAGGCGTAAATAGCACCTTTGTTTTGCATCATGGCAGCCATTGCGAGAGTTTTACCGCCCGCTCCTGCGCAAAAGTCGACCACTCGGTCGCCTGCTTTTACGTCTGTCAACATCGCGAGTAGTTGTGAGCCTTGGTCTTGTACTTCAAACCAACCTTGCTTGAACTCTTTTAGGTTGAATAATGCGATACGTTGTTGAAAACTTAAACCCCAAGGTGATAATTTAGATGGCGTAAACTCATAAGAATTTCCTTCGATTAATTCAGAAACTTGCTCAACATTACTCTTAAGCAAGTTTACTCGTATATCGGTACTGGCTCTTTGATTAGTAGCGATCATTTCAGCTTCAAACGAATCACCCAAAACGGCCTTTAGTTTAGGGGCAATCCACTCCGGCACATTGAGCTTCACATGCTCTGGCGCACTGTCTAGTTGAGCAAAATCGATTACTGTCAGTGAATCAACATCACCTTGATACAGTGCGACTGGGCTGTACTGTTCGCCGTTGAAATAATCTGCAATTGAATGTTCTTGTTTATGGATTAACAAGGCAGCTAAGTTTCGGCTGCTCAGTGATAAATTATTTTTTTCCAGCAAATAAGACAGGCTTAGGCGTTGGCGTAAAATCGCATAAAACTGTTCTGAGATGGCGTATTTATCCTTTGAACCGATATAACGATGCTCCCTAAAATACTTGGCCATAATTCGATCGGCTGGGTATTTGGTCTCATCGATTAGATCGATCAATTCAATGGTAGCTTGGAGCTGTGCGGCTGGTCTCATGGATGTTTTGATTAGAGCAATATTTGTGCGCAACTATATCAGTTCTATTAAAAAATATTTGCAGCCCTCTTGAAATAAAAACCAGTGTCGTTAAGTAATTAGTGTCGAAGTCTCATAGAGAGTCGATTTTTTAAAACGATTGAGCAACCACGCTGTTTGTTCAATATTTTACTTAAAACTTTATTGCTCATTATTGAGAATACAGGAGATATTATTATGAATAGAATTGACCTTACCCCTTTGTATCGCAGCAGCGTTGGCTTTGACCGTTTTGGTTCATTGCTGGACGCGGCATTTCAAACAGAAAAAACATCGACTGGCTATCCACCATATAATATAGAGGTTGTTGAAGAAAATAATTACGCAATCACGGTTGCGGTGGCTGGTTTTAAAGAAGCCGAACTTGATATTCAAGTTGAGAATGGCGTATTGACGGTTCGAGGCAAAAAGCAGACTGATAAAAAAACATCAAATTTTTTACATCAAGGCATTGCGACACGTTCATTTGAACGTAAATTTAATCTAGCCGATCACGTTGAAGTAAAAGGCGCTGATCTACAAGATGGCTTACTAACATTGAATTTGTTGCGAGAAATACCCGAAGCAATGAAACCAAAATGTTTAGGTTTTAGCATGTT
>JALZWI010000234.1 GCA_023299895.1 Arenicella sp.
GTACTGTTGAATTTCTGGCCTGACCGATTCCAAGATATAACGAAAGCGCCCTAGAACTGGATATAATCTAAGAATTGAATGTTTTGTTTGCAATATGTCATATAGGCCTAATAAAGTAATGGGGCCGACTACCCCAAACAACCATAGCCAGTTGAGTGATACCATCGATAGACCAAGTATCGCAATAGTAACTAAAATAGCAAAAAGAATAAATTTCTGGCGTAGAGTCATGAATGGCACCAAGCTTAAACGTTGATTAGTATGAATATTATGAATAGTTTAATATACACTGTTATTGTATTGCTACATAGACGCTTGTTTGACCTGTTTGGTTACAAACAAAATTAGTTAACATGGTTTTTGTTTGTTTATTGAATGCCACACTTAAAAACTTAATCACAAATGATAAAGGTTTTTTTGTAACAAAAAACACACTCATGTCGTCTATTAATTAAACAGAGTGTTGTTAGTGTTGCAATTGTGCTGACTTTCTAACTAGTGATAAAAAAATGAAAATAGTAATAAATATTTTAGCGGTCATATGCATTCTTTTCGGAATTGTTTCGATGGTGACACCAATCCCAGGAGGAACAATTTTGATCGCCGGGGGATTAACCATGCTCATATGTTCCAGCCCGTCGGCCCAATATTGCCTTATGTGGATTCGCTCAAGAGTGAATTGGGTTAATAAACTAATTTTTTGGTTAGAGGCTAAAGTAGGTGCTCGAGTGAAAGTTGTTGGCACGGCATTGGGTAAAACGCACCCCCCAGAAGGCGATTTGAAAATTTCTCATCGCGCCTTTGTTAAAAGTATGGCTCAAAACATTTTAGGCGATGAAGAAAACTCGAAACCGCCTATTTGATCCAAACTATAACTGAGACCATATTAAGTTGCGGTTATGTAACATCATATTATAAAAAACTAAATTATGAAAAAACTAACAATCGTTACAGGCCTTATTGGGCTGCTGGCATCGGTATTGGTCGGCATTGGCGAATATTTACTGCATTATGATTCGCTTGCTCGTTTCAGCGAAGGTGGATTTGGCTTTATGCAAGGCATTGGCGAGCAACGCACGACTATCGGGCACTTTTTTGGCGTATTTGGCGCGACGCTGTATCTCGTCGGTTGCTATCATATTTACTTAATGTTGCGTCCAGCCAATGAACGTGCCGCTCAGGCTGCCTTTTTTATAGGCGCTTTTGGTTTCATAGTAGGCGCTGTTTGGATCGGTTCACGTGCAAGTGTTTCAGCATTAATGCAGTTGCCGATAACGCCAGAGGTTGAACAGCTAATTGGTTTGTATGAGTTGCGCTATGAGACATTGTTGACAGTGATTCGAATTACCACGCTGATTCTTTCAGGATTGTTTATTTGGTTAACTCTTACTGGTCGTTCAAATTACCCAAAATGGATGGCGGTTTTCAGCCCCTTCGTTTTAATTCTAGCCAGTTTTCTTGTCTATGTTATCGCACCCCAGATAGGTAAGCATTTGATGCCGATCGCATTGAATGTTGCATTTTTCGTTTTCTTTTCACTCTCACTATATCGCGCAAGATCGAGCGTCTCTTAAGGATAATAACTATGACAGTTTCAAAATTAATTAAATCTATTCTGTGCTACCTAGCGATTATAGTCATCTTGTTAATTGGCGGTTTGTTTTGGTTAACAGCCAATGATCGGGCAATAGATTATGAGGTTAGCACTGAGAACATGAGCTTGCCAACATTCGACGAGCAAACAATAGATTTTGTACCAACTTACGATAAAGCAAAAACAATTCCTTTTACTGCAAGTGCTGTTATCGACATTGACGGTGATGGAATCGAGGAAGTGTTCTTGGGCGGTGGCATGAATCAACAAGATGCTTTCTACCAATTCAAGGATGGCACGTTCGTCGATATTACCCAACAAACCGGCTGGTCGAAAAACAAACCAGATAAGACCTTTGGCTCAGTAGCGCTTGATTTGGACAATGATGGCGACACAGACTTATTAATCGCACGACAATCTGGTGTATGGCTTTATGATAATGTTGATGGCACGTTTACTGGCGCCCATTTGGATTTGGATTTTGACGAAAAATCTGTGCCATTATCTGTCGCGGTCAGCGATCTAAATCGTGATGGCCTATTCGATATGTATGTCGCTGGATACATCGCGCGTAAACACGTCGAAGGTGAGACTATCTTCAACCAAGTGTATGGCGGGATAAGCGGTCTATATATAAACAAAGGAAACAACCAATTTGATAACATCACCAAACAATCCGGTCTGTACTATCAACATAATACCTTTCAAGGAATATTTATCGATGTCGACGGTGATAGTTTGGAAGACTTAGTGGTTGCCCACGACACAGGAACTGTCAAGACTTGGAAAAATCTAGGTAACTTGAAGTTCAAAGACATGCCCAACCCAACAACTGATTATTTCTCTTACCCGATGGGCATAGGCGTCACTGATTATAATAATGACGGCGATCCAGATTTTTATTTCTCAAATGTGGGAAGCACCACACCTGACGCAATCGTTCGTGGTGATTTACGCGATGATCAGGTGCTGAATAAAAAATGGATTATGTTCGAAAATAAGGGTGGTTTCCAATTTGAAGACATTGCTGAGAAATCCAAGTTGGCCGACTATGAGTTCTCTTGGGGCGCTTTATTTGAAGACTTCAATCTTGATGGCCGCGATGACCTCGTTGTATCAGAAAACTATGTCGGATTCCCAACACATATACTGCCAGTGTGGCGTTTGGACGGGCGATTTATGGTGCAAAACTCTAACGGTGAATTTGCCGCAGTAGGCAAGCAGGCTGGAGTTCAGAATCGTTACTTCGGTATTACCCCATTAACTGCAGACTTTAATAATGATGGTTACCCTGATTTAATTCATGTCAATTTACTCGGCCCACAAAAAGTATTTTTGAGCAAAGGTGGAGACGCAAACTATTTGAAAGTTAAACTGCCGAACACAGTATCGTCGATTGGCGCTAAGGTGCAGGTGGTCTTGCAAGACGGTCGCATTTTACATAATACATTTGTAGTTGGTGAAGGCCTATGTTCTGACCAAACACACATTTTGACATTTGGATTAGGGCAACTAAAAGCGACTAACATATCTGTTCGTTACCTCGATGGGCGTGTTGAGAACAGTGAAGGAACCTTTGCGAATCAGCAAATCAATTTATCTGAACAATCTCGGAGACTCTAATGAAATTTTCTTCAATCGGTACATATATACTCTGGGCGTTAGTGATTTTTGGTTTCGTTAGCGTTGGCAAAGTCAGCATCGACAATATGAGTGGTGTTGCCTGCCCAGATTTGCTATCGATGCCCGTATGCTACATTGTGACTGCTGCATATGGTCTAATGCTAGGTTCCTTAATCATCAATCACAACGGCTGCAAGCATCATTTCTTTTGTGCTGGGTGGGGTATTGCATTTGTGATCGCGCTGTTTGCGTCGCTTGCTGAACTTATTGGTGGTGGTGGTGTCTGTCCGTCCAGCTCTGGAGGGCTACGCGCTGGTTCGTCTTCAGGTATTCCATTGTGCTATATATCATTAGCAATTTTAGTGGTAATTCTGGTGTTGTTTATTAAAGGGCCATATCAAGCCGCTTGCGATATAGAGAACAAAGCATCATAGTTTCATTTTTAACAATATTATAACAAGAGAAATATTATGAATTTTTTAAAATTATCTTTAGTAATTATATTTTTATCTCCTAGCTTAGCTCAGGCTCAATTGGACGGTGTTGATTATGATTGGGATGAGAAGAGAAACAAAGAAGGCATCGCCATTTCGACAAGCAGTGTTGAAGGCTCGTCATACAAAGCTGTGCGCGGCGAGATGATTGTTAAAGGCAGTGTCGCGAGTCTATTTGCCTTAGTGGAAGATATGACTGCGTGCCCTGATTGGGCGGCTATGTGTAAAGAATCGAGGTTGGAAACGCGTATTTCTGATACGGAAAGTTATATGTATATCTACAACAATATTCCATTTCCAGTTAAAGATCGAGATGTTTATACGCACGTTGTTTGGACCCGCGACGCGACAACGAAACGGCTTTCAATGACGAGCACAGCCAGCGAGGGCGGCACACCAAAAACGAAAGCGGTAAGAATACAAAATGCCGTATCGCAGTGGCATTTCACGCCCAACGGTGATGGTACTACTACGGTAGAGAACTTTGGTCATATTGATCCGAATGGACCCACACCGGCATGGGTAAGCAATTTGATGTTGGTCGATTCTCCTTTTAAGTCGATGGGGAAAATGCGTGAACTTATCGAATCGGGCGCCTATAAAGACGCGACGATACCCACCGACTTACAATAGAATCAAAATGGGCCAGCCTGTTCTAAAAATTTTTGCTAAGACCAAAGTGAAACACGCTACTTAAATCAACTAACAATACCAAACACAATTATGTCAAAGAACACGCAAATTTTTATCCTGAGTATCTCTATATTTTTCATGTCCTTTAACGCAAGTGGGGATGAGGCATCAGCATGGGTTAAGAAGAGCCAGTCAATCAAAGGCGAATGGTTAATCGAATCTCGAGACGGTTATGATTATCTTGTTTTTTCAGATGATTTCAATACTCGCAAAGGCCCTGATCTAAAGTTAATGTTATCAACATTATCAACCACTGATGTAAATGGTGATAATGCTGATGAAGGTTCAATAATAATCGCGCCATTAGAGTCTCATGAAGGTGGGCAAGAGTATAAGCTGCCTGAGGGATATGCTGAGTATTCTACTTTATTGATTCATTGCGAAAAGTTTTCGAAGCTTTGGGGCGCATCTGATTTGAAACTTAATGAGATTGACACAGATTAAGGACGAGAAAAATATGTGTTGGCGTCGATTGTTATATCCTACCTCACCGCTAATTTATCTCGCAGTATTTTTAGTACTCTCTCCACCAGGGACTTACGCAGCTTCCAGCGAATGGGAAGCGTCGTTACGCATTCGTGGCGAAGTAAAAAATGATTTAGATTTTGATCA
>JALZWI010000235.1 GCA_023299895.1 Arenicella sp.
CTAAAGAGTATTATTTTAAAGAGGGTTGTTACATTGAAGAGTGGCAAAATTCTGCCGACGACGAATCAATGTCAATTGCCAAAGTACGTGTGCTTGCCAAGACACAAACGAAAAACCACGCGTTAAAAAAAACCAACGAACGCTACGTCATATTAAGCGGGCAAGGCAACGTCAGTGTGGCGGGCACACATTGGACAGTAAAAAAAGGTGATGTAGTGACGATCAAGCCAGATCAAGCACAAAGCATTAATAACACAGGCACTGAAGACTTAGTCTTTTTGGCTATCTGCACACCGCGGTTTGTAGAAGACAATTACTATGAGTTAGGGTTAACGTAAGGGTTTAGTGATCACATAAACACGACTTTGTTTTTTGCTTGATTTAACAGGCAAACAAAAGCCACCGTTTTCTTCAACGCCAACCACAAATAATACGAATACTTTATTTGTGACTTGATCTGTACGCTAGACGATATAAGTAGAATCGGAGCTGATTTAACAAGAACAATCATCGCACTACTTATGAGTGTTCCATTGAGTTTCATTAAAATAAATTATCGGCGATCTACAGACAAAAATATAGATTTGAGTCTAGAGAAAAATTAGATCGTTATTTGACCTTGAGGGCATTTATTGCTTTCTCTTTGGGTTACAACTTCAATACCTTTTTTGTGAAAAAACAGGCTAACAATGCCGTTATAAGCATTGTGACAGATTAAGGTATTATGCTTTTCAAAACGCTTAATTGACCACTCGACAACTTGAGAACTTCTTTCATGTAGCCAAAGCTCCTTATGTCCAGGGATCATGATAATGCTTGGGTTAACGTTTTCGAAAAATGAATTTGGTGCAATACTAGAGGCACCATGATGAGGTATTTTTAGTACATCGGCCGAAAATTGTGAGCCTGTGCTCAATTTTTCTCCAAGGGCTGAGCTTAAATCACCAGTGAAAAGCGATGAATGATGACTCGTTTCCCAGCGCATAATGATTGAATAATCATTAACCCCTCCATGTTGAACTTCTTTTTCCGCCACTAAGACAACAATTTTTGATGTAGGGAGTTGGAGCTCAAAGCCTTTTTCAATATCAAATAAACTAGCACCACGCTGTTTGTGGTTATTAATCGTATTGGAAAAACTTTCTTTTGTATAATTCCAATCAAACACACCATCTGGTGGCATGTTGTAATAAATATTATCGACATTGATATTGTTTTTTAGTAAGGACTTTAATCCACCATAGTGATCAGTGTGCGGGTGAGAGATAAAGACATGATCAATGTTGTCAATTTCATTACTTAACAAAAAAGGAATTAAAAACCTATCTGACTCTCTTTCGTCACCCAGATCAACTAAGGTAATTACACCGTTATCTAGCAGTAAATGACAATCGGCTTGGTGACTGCGATCATTACAGTTAACCATGTGCCACACAGGGACGTCATTAAATTGGTCACTAACAAAATAATAAATTAAAGCAAAAATAGGTATAAGAAAAAACAATAAAATTATTCTGAAATTTTTCAATTTCACTGATTTGTAATTCAAATGAAGCATATTAAATAATAAAAATGATTATAAGCAATAAGTATACCGATAAAGCAATAAGCTGTATTTAATGTACGCAAAAAAGTGATACCCGATTAGATAAAAACGTGATTAATTTTTATCTAACAAGCAAGCGTTTTCAAACATCGTTTAAGTGGTTACAATGCGTATCAATAACGTTTAACCTTTTTAAAAAGTTGGTTTCAATAAAGTGTTTCATCCAGAACAATATGATGTGATCGTAATCGGTGGTGGCCATGCAGGCACCGAGGCGGCGTTGGCCTCTGCAAGAACGGGTGCCAACACATTATTGTTAACGCACAATATTGAGACGATTGGTCAAATGTCGTGTAACCCGGCTATTGGCGGTATTGGCAAAGGCCATATTGTTAAAGAAGTTGATGCCATGGGCGGGGCAATGGCCGAGGCAATAGATAAAGGTGGCATTCAGTTTCGTACGCTTAATGCGCGAAAGGGCCCAGCGGTGCGTGCCACTAGAGCGCAAGCGGATCGAGTATTGTATAAAGCGGCGGTTCGAGAAATTGTTGAGAACCAAGATAACCTTTCTTTGTTTCAACAATCAGCGGATGATTTGATTGTTGAAAACGATCGCGTCACCGGTGTAGTCACCCAGATGGGTTTGAAGTTTAAAGCTAAAACAGTGGTGCTTACCACTGGCACCTTTCTCGGTGGAATTATTCACATCGGTTTAGAAAACTTTCAAGGTGGTCGCGCAGGCGATCCGCCGTCTAATGCCTTATCAATACGTTTGCGTGAATTACCGTTTCACGTGGAACGCCTAAAAACAGGCACCCCAGCGAGGCTCGACGCGCGCAGCATTGATTTTAGTCAGCTCGAAGCTCAGCCGGGTGATACACCCGTACCAGTATTCTCATTTCTGGGCGATGTTAAACAGCACCCTAAACAAGTTAATTGTTACATCACTTATACTAATAAACACACACACGATATTATTCGTGGGGGCTTAGATCGCTCACCAATGTACAGCGGCGTGATTGAAGGTGTTGGCCCGCGTTATTGCCCGTCGATTGAAGACAAAATTGTGCGTTTTTCTGATAAAGATTCGCACCAAATTTTTGTTGAACCTGAAGGCCTTAACACTCATGAAGTTTACCCAAATGGTATTTCGACCTCCTTGCCTTATGATGTGCAATTTGATTTTATTCGTTCAATCATTGGTTTTGAAAATGCTAAGATTGTGCGCCCAGGTTATGCAATTGAATATGACTTTTTTGATCCACGCGATCTAAAGCCTACCCTTGAAACCAAGTATATAGATGGACTGTATTTCGCGGGTCAGATTAATGGCACCACGGGTTATGAAGAAGCTGCGGGTCAAGGTTTGTTGGCTGGTCTGAATGCAGCTCGTCAAGCTCATGATAAAGAAGGCTGGTACCCAACTCGTGACCAAGCTTACATAGGCGTACTGGTGGACGACTTAATTACCATGGGCACCAAAGAGCCGTATCGCATGTTTACTTCGCGCGCGGAATATCGTTTGTTATTAAGGGAAGACAATGCAGATTTGCGTTTGACCGAAATAGCGCGTCAAATGGGTTTGGTCAGTGATCAGCGTTGGACGGCTTTTTGCGAAAAACGTGAATCAATAGAATTAGAAAAACAACGACTCAACACTACTTGGTTACGAACAGGCACGGTTCCAGATGAGCTAGCAAAACAAGTTATCGGCAATACGCTCAAAAAAGAAGCCAATTTAATG
>JALZWI010000236.1 GCA_023299895.1 Arenicella sp.
TAATACCATGCACTTCAATCGCACCCTGATCGATCTCTCGCTCTGGATTAAGGTAAACATGATAGTTATTACCCGTCAGCTTTCGGTTAATTACTTCAACACACCCAATTTCAATGACACGATGCCCTTGCCTATGTTCCAAACCGGTCGTCTCAGTATCAAGAACTATTTGGCGCTTATGCTTTGATTCATAACTCATGCGAGCATCTCATCAATACCACGATTGGCGAGCTGGTCAGCCATCTCATTGCCTTCATTGCCAGAATGGCCTTTTACCCACACCCATTCAATATTATGCATGGTTACCGCTTGATCAAGCCGTTTCCAGAGGTCTGAATTTTTAACGGGCTTCTTGGCAGCCGTTTGCCATCCGCGCTTCTTCCAATTACCGATCCACTCGGTAATACCTTTGCGCACATATTGCGAATCAGTGTAGAGTGTCAAATCACAACCGCGTTTTAGCGTTGCTAATGATTCAATTGCCGCCATCAACTCCATGCGATTATTGGTGGTATCTTGCTCACCACCATAAAGTTCTTTTTGTGCATCACCATAAAGCAACAATGCACCCCAGCCACCAGGGCCTGGATTACCTCGACAAGCGCCATCGGTATAAATTTCAACTTTTTGTGGCAAGCACTCTTGGCTTGTGGAAAATTGTGTCATTTGTTCGATACGCTGTTGATACTCGTTGTTCTCTTTGAATGAGACGATGCCGTGGCTAATTTTCGTCGGCTTTTTTTAACGGAAGGCCGTGTGAACTCAAAACGCCCAACAATGCTTCCGCTTACTTGTTTTTTTCTAGCAGTAATCATATAGCCACCACCCATCATGGGCAACCAACGATCACCTAATGGATTTAAAAAATTAAATAACTTACGCACTCGTGAACCGTTAATCAATGGCGAGTACTGAAATGTCGAACTCGCGACGATCTCAAAACCCAATAACTGCAACCAGTCAGATACTCTATTTGCGGTGAAATAGCTACCAGGACAGACAGCCCTCTTAAATATAAGGCGTTGCAAACCCATCATGCTGATTGGATTGAAGCCGGTCAATATAATATGGCCTTCTGGAGTCAAAACCCGATGCACTTCTCGCAATACCTGATGAGGAAGTTCATGACGTTCGAGCACATGCGGGACAATGATGGTCGACACCATGTCTTCTCTAATAGGTAAAAATGCTGGGTCTAAAACTAACGATGATGTTTTTGTGTGCTCGATTTGTGTATCAGCAATAATAAGCTGTGGAAAATCAATGTCTGCAATAATGTCTGAATCAATCACACTACCTAACTGTAAAACACGTGGTCCGGACACTTGTCGCAGTGCGCTTTTTAAATATTGTCTTTCACGATCCAAATACTGCTTAGCATAAGATGACGCTCGCCATTTCGAAAAGACTGATTCGTAATTGTTTTCGTTATTTGTGTCCAATTATTTTGGTAAATATCAGTTTCGTCAAATAATAAATGAGCGTCTATATTACATGAATTTATTAATGATCTCATTGACCTACAACATGTCTCTCATTACTATGCCGCAATGCAGAAAATTACAATCTCAACATTAGCATTCACATTGCTGCTATCGGCCTGCAATAATCACAAAACAATGCCAGAGCCAAATAGTAGTGCGGTGATTATTAGCCCGAGCACGGAGGCATCTCAACCAGCCACTATTAGCAGGCCTGCTGTGATGAACTCTCAGACAGTAGTTGACACTCAACCAGCTGTGATTGAAATTGATCTATTGGAGCGAATTCGGCGTGGTTTTAAGTTCCCAGATATTGAATCAAAGTACACCGCAGATTACATCAAGTGGAATGCTGGTCATGCAACCTACCTTACAGATTTATTTTCGCGCGCCGAACCTTTTTTATATTACATAGTTGAAGAAATCGAAAAACGTGGCCTACCTATGGAGCTAGCCCTACTTCCTGCTGTTGAAAGCGCTTATAAATCCGATGCACTGTCCAGTTCAAATGCCAGTGGCTTATGGCAGTTTATTCCCTCTACAGGCAAAAGCTTTGGACTTCGACAAGACTGGTGGTATGACGGGCGGCGCGACTTTATTGAATCGACCCATGCCGCACTAGACTATTTAACCCAGCTAAATGCATTATTTAAGGGCGATTGGCACCTAACTCTGGCGGCCTACAATGCCGGACAAGGTACTGTATCGCGTGCGATTAGATCAAATGAACTCAGCGGCAAAAAGACCAATTATCAGGCGCTTAACCTTCGCACTGAAACGATTAAATACATTCCCAAATTACAAGCTCTCAAAGAAATCGTCAAAGACCCCGCTCGCTACAATGTCTCATTGGCGAAGTTAGCTAACCAACCATACTTTGAAATTATTACTTTACCAGGGCAAATTGATTTACAAGAGTTTTCAGAGCTTGCGGCGCTAGACATTCAAACGCTCAAGCATATGAATGCCGGCCATCTGCGCTGGGCAACATCTCCAGATGGGCCGCACCGCTTGTTAGTGCCGCTCTCAAACCACATTCGATCAAGTATTGCTCTGCAACAAATCAAAGTAAATCCGAGCATTGAATATCAACACCATACTGTTACTCGAGGTGAAACCTTGAGTCAAATTGGTCATCGATATAGCGTAAGTGTTAGTGCCATACAAAACACCAACAAACTTAGCTCAACAAATATACGCGCGGGCAAGACACTGATTATCCCTATTGCGAGTAGAATCCAGTCATCCTACGCACAAGCGCCACCTCAGCAAGCTAACTCGAACAACAAACACGTCCATCGAGTGGTAAAAGGTGACACATTATGGTCGATTTCCAAACGCTATAACGTTGAACTACAAAAATTAATCAGTTGGAATCAATTAGCTAAGAATCAAATTCTTCGACTTAACCAATCTCTATTAATATTTTTGAATCAATAAATCTGCACTTGCGGAAGGTCTAAAAACTGATCAAACCGCTTGCAAGTAATTTAACCAATACAATCGCATCCTCACGTTCCTGACTCCCTGCACGGTAATAGTTTTTGCGCACCGCAATTTTCTGAAACTGCCATTGTTGATAAAGGTTTTGCGCAATCGAGTTACTTGCACGTACTTCCAGAAATATTTTCTTAATCCCTTCTACACTATTGCCGATATCGACGATGTCGTGCATCAAAATATGCGCAATACCTTGCCCTTGATGTTCTTTGGCAACGACTAAATTTAAAATATGTAACTCATCAGCAACTGGGCAAACCACATGATAGGCAACAATGATTGGCTCTTGGGTTGCCTTATAGACGACTCGGCAATGATGCTGTTTAGCTAACGACTCCTCAAACGAGAGGCGTGCCCAAGGTGAAGGTTGCGCATTTTTCTCGATAGCTAACACCGCACAAAGATCAGTAGCTTGCATATTCCGCGAAATAAATACGCCTGAATTTGAATTCACCAAGAATTATGTCTCGATTAGTTTTGTTGCATTTTTTAAATCATCCCAGACCTTTGCCTTGAGCTGAGGCGTATCAAGCATTTGCATTAAACTGTAGGTCGGAATAACTGCAATTGGCTGATCAAAACACTGTCGATGTTGTTCACGTAGCTGTTCCAGACTTTCGTTTGCTTTTATCAACGCCCGCGCGGCAAATTCACCAAAGGTTATAACGACCTTAGGCTGCACCAACCTTATTTGATGTTGTAATAATCCATCACACTGCGCTGTGTCCTCAGTAATATTTGCCGCAGGAGGACATTTAAATATTGATGATAAATAAACTGTTGCGCGATCAAGGCTTAATGCAAACAAAATAGCATCGAATAGCTGCCCAACTCTGCCTGTTAATAGCTCTTGTTGCTCAATGTCTCGAGCTGTAGGTGAGTCAAATACAAACATCCACTCAGCCGTTATGTTTCCATCACCTAGAATTGGTGTAACCTGTGAGCATGAACGGCAATATTGCGTGTCGTTAACTAACTCAATCAACGCCGGCCAGTCATGCGCTTGTGATTTTCGTTCACTTTTTTGTGGGCTTTGTTCAATTACTTGGCTGACGTTATCAGTTGGCTCAATTGCGGTATTTTGTTCATCGACCAAAATCGGATCAAGCTCTTTGGTATTCTCATTAATAGTTTCTTCTAAACCCCTTGCTAGGACACGCTCGGCTGCATTGCCGCCTTCTAATGAATTTCTTAAAGGCTCCCTTAGGCACCATTGTTGAATGCCCATTTGATCTAAAATAGTATTAGTTTTCATTGCGCTAGATTAGAGAATTAAAACGAAAGGCGCAACAATTATCAACACTAATAAAAATGCGATGCTAATAAAAGTCACAAACAAAAATGCGGGATTAGCCAATAATGCGATGCCGCCAATGGCTTGTGCAATATTACCCAAATTTTCATCGTTACGAATTGTTCGTATCGTCGAAATTAATCCTCTAATACTCTTTGGTCCTTTTAAGCCTGTGGTTTTGAAATTAGTAACTATGTCACCATCTCGTTTCGTCAATACCGATAGTTGATTCGGCGCATCCACTAGTTTAGTGAGAGTCTGCCAAATTATGCAGATAACAACCGCAGGGAGCATAACGATGCCGCATTTAACTAAATTCCACCCCAAACTTGAATCGGCTGAGTAAACCAAGTAAGCAATCGCAAAACTTGCGACCAATCCTATAAACGCAAATACGCCTATCTTGCGATTGAGGCTGCCTGCAACCGTGGCGACACTTTGTATAATCTCTTCAAGCTCTTTCGAGAAATTTGATTCAGCCATTTTTATTTAACAGCCTTGAGCCATTCGACAGTCTTGAGCGAATTAACAGCCTTGAGCCATTTAACAGCTTTATGTGAATTAAAATACATTTGCTACTTATAATAGCCATTAAACACATCAATAAAGCGTGGTAAATCATCAACCGCCAATTTATTAATACCCGCGGCAGCCGCACGACCACCGCCTGTATCGAATTGGCGGCAAATCTCTTCTGCACCACGCTTATTATTCAGCGGCGCTCTAACACTCACTAATAAACTACCATCGCTTTTTTCGGTTAATACCGCATGCGCAGTATCAGGGTGTTGGTTGGCAAGATCATTACCAAACACGCCACTCACTCGCCTTGCCCATGCTTTATTTGGAAACTGATAAATTGTCGCATGTGCTTCCTGAAAAACTGGCTTAGAGCCAGCAGCAGACTGCATATCACTGTGGTAGCCTGCTTCCAGTGTAGCAAATGCATCTACATCATCAGCAATAAATTCTTGAGGTGTAGCATAGGCTGAAGTGCGTCTATACAATTGTGCAGGGTCAAAATACAAATCACTTAGGTCAGAACCGTAGCCATTGTAATTTAAGTACAAACCTAAATTTTGAAGCTGTTTGAGCTCAGCATCTTTTAGCTCCAAAGGCTTTGCCAATGATGTCGCAGTGCGATGTAGATTATCACCAAAAGTACCGACAACCGCCCAAGCTAAATAACGTCCTTTTAGCGTATGATTAACAAGCAAACTAGTACAAACGTCGGGAGTGGTATTAATATTGGTTGTCAGTTTAGGGTGTTCTGGAATTTCACCAGCATAATGATGATCACAATAAAATACCTCAGCGCCAGCTGCCAACACTTGCTCTAGAGCCGTTCGGTTTTTATCTAGAGAAACATCCAGTACAGTGACAATATCTCCAGAATTAGCCGACACGCGAGCCACCAAACTTATATCACGCTTAACACCTGTGATCAGCTCTGACTCAACTGGGTTTTTTAAACGAATTTGGGTTAATGCGCAGATACCATCAGCATCACCATTAAAACAATCTATATAAGTCATCTACTTTAATTACCAGTAAAAGCTTGCCATGCTTCTTCTTTGAAACCGACAATACCTTGTTTATCTGCATTTAAAAGAAATGGTCGCTTAATCAACTTACCATTGCCAGCCAATAAATCGATGGCTTGCTTGGCTGTCATGTCTGCTAGCTTGTCTTTCATTTTCAGTTCGCGATATTGCACGCCAGACGTATTAAAGAGTTTACGAATATCCCCCTCATAACTCGCCAGCATGGCTTTGAGTTCTGTTTTGGCAGGTGGCTTTTCAGTGATATCAATCGATTTAAAATCGATACCTTGCGCATTTAAAAATTTAATTGCTTTGCGACAAGTGCTGCACTTAGGGTACTGATAAAGTTTCATAATTCACCCATATAAAATAATTTAGCCGATTATAACTAAAAATGCCCCGTAGATTACGAGGCATTTTTTATTGTCTGTCAGCTTTTCAGGTTTACAGAGACTGGTAATAATCCATCAATATTTTTGCTACTTCTGGACGAGAGAACTCTGGTGGTGGCGCGATGCCATTACCCAGCATTTCTCTTACTTTAGTGCCAGATAGCAACACAAAATCCTCAGGCGTGTGATCAGGCACATCGCGCATCATTACTACTTTATCCAATTTCTTAGAATAAGCCGTGTGGTCTGCGCGAAAAATATTAATCTCTAAAGCATCTGCAGGTACATCAGTATCAAAAATTGTCTGTGCATCAAACGCACCGTAATAATCACCCACACCTGCATGGTCGCGCCCGATAATAAAATCAGTCGCGCCCATGTTTTGTCTAAATAGTGCGTGTAGAATAGCCTCTCGTGGTCCAGCATAGAGCATGTCAAAACCATAACCTGTGACCATCACGCTGTTTTCAGGGAAATAATGATCAACCATAGTCCGAATTGACGAATCACGTACATCGGCAGGAATATCACCGGCCTTGAGTTTACCCAATAACATATGTATAACGCAGCCTTGAGCATTGGTTGCTTGCATTGCCATTCTGCACAATTCTTCATGCGCACGGTGCATTGGGTTACGCGTTTGAAACGCCACTACTTTATTCCAACCGCGCTCAGCAATCTCTTCCCGAATCTGAACAGCAGTACGAAACGTATCAGCAAAGTCAGTCGCAAAATAACTATAATTTAATACCTTGATTGCACCTGAAACCACTGTGTTGCCCTGACTCATAAATGCGTCAACACCTGGGTGAGCAGCGTCGGTTGTGCCATAAACAGCCTGTGCAATCTCCGCTAAGTCTTGATCTGATAATTGTTCAATTGACGTGACTGTTTGAACAGCGACAACCGGATTACCTTTAACATTAGGATCCAATAATGCGATCTGGTCACCTACATTAAAATTAGCTTCAGCTAACAAATTTAGTACTGGTACTGGGAAAAACAAACCGGCTTCGGTAGTCATCGACTTAGCAACGGATAAAGCATCAGCCTTAGTCATATAACCATCAAGTGGCGTAAAGTAACCACCGCCCAACATCACTGCGTTAGCGGCAGTGGCTGAACTAACACGTACTTGCGGTAACGATGCGGCACTGATAACTAGAGCATCAAGCTCGACTTGGTCAGACACAATTAATGGCTTAAGGGCATCTGCCCCATGTGGTTTAATCACGATATTCTCCGAAAGAGTAAATTGGTTATATGAAAATTCTGGGGCTAACGATAAAGAATCAAATAACGATTCTCCTGTAAGTAATTAAGGATGATTTCAACTTCTTCCTCAATCGTCATTTTGTCAGTATGTAAAGTGATCTCAGGTTTAATTGGCGCCTCGTATGGATCATCAATGCCCGTGAAGTTTTTAATCTCGCCTGCGCGCGCTTTTTTGTACAAGCCTTTCGGGTCACGCTTTTCAGCTTCTTCAAGCGCACAATCAACATGCACTTCAATAAAATTATAGCCGCTTTGTTCATGCAGCTCACGAACTTGATCACGGTCAGCACGGTATGGGCTAATGAAACTACTTAAGGCAATAATACCTGTATCGCAATACAGCTTTGATATCTCACCAATACGACGAATATTTTCAGTTCGGTCTTCATGCGAGAAGCCAAGATTTTTGTTAATACCTAAGCGAATATTGTCGCCATCTAAACGATAACTAAGCTTACCTAACTTATGTAAAGCTTTTTCGACCGCGACCGCAACCGTACTTTTACCGCTACCAGAAAGCCCAGTAAACCAAAGAGTTGCGCCTTTCTGTCCAAGACGATTACAACGGTCGGCTCGGGTTACATCGCCGTCATGCCAAGTTACGTTGGTTGCTTTTTGATCAGTCATTTTATATCTCTAAAAATTAAGGTTAATTATTAAGTGTTCCACGCAAAATTAAATCTGCGCATTGTTCAATAGTGTCATACAAGTCAAGATCTTCATCACGCACTAGATTCGCACCCCAGGCATTACAAATACCGATTACCGAATAGGCTACAAAATGCGTATCGATATCACCACGCACCGCATTCTGCTCAATGCCCTCTCGTAACGTTTGTTCAAGCAAACGACGGTAATGTGTGCCTAATTCTTTCAGTGCTGTGCGACGCTCTATCGGCAAATACAACCGCTGGTCGTTATGTACTTTTAACGCATTATTTTTTTGTCGGTAGTTACTTAGATGTGAAGTAATAATCATCTGCATCTTGGCTTCAAAAGGTTGCTTGCGCGCACAGATTTTAGCCATCCGCTGCACATGGTTTTCAAAACCATACTCACAAACATCTTGTAAAGCCTGCTCTTTCGATTTGAAGTAATAATACAAACTGCCCTGCTGGATCCCCATCTCACTAGCAATATCCTGAGTCGTCGCGCCATGAAAACCTTTGTTAGCAAACACCGCAGCCGCAGCCTCAATCGCTAAAACCTTCTTAACTGCATACTTATTCCCAGGCTTAGATGTCACAATATCTGCGTTCGCACCTGAGGCAATTAATGTGAGCTTCTTTGACATGTGGCGCATTATACTAAAACAATTTTATTTTTCTATAGATTTATAGAAAAAATAACAATTAATATATTTATTGATAAAAAACAATGATTTAAATCTATTTAATTATAGAATAATAAGTATTATTATTTTCACTGACCTCATATACAATCTCTAAATGAATAAAATATTTATCGATGCCAACCAATTACAACGCGACTCCTTCGCGCTTGCAAAAAAGATAATACAAAGCGACTTTCGTCCTACCTTTGTTATCGGTCTCTGGCGTGGTGGAACACCTATCGCGATTACTGTCCATGAAGCCCTAGAATACTGTGGCATCCTGACCGACCACATCAGTGTAAGAGTCAGCTCCTACCAAGGCATCGACCAGCGAACCCCCGAGATCAAAATTCACGACCTCACTTATATTAAAGAGAACGTTAACGCGCAAGATAGAATCCTAATCGTCGATGATGTCCATGATACAGGCTTAAGCATGGCCAAGCTTATCGATGAAATAAGCCTAGCAACGATGGCTAGAGAAATAAAAATAGCCGTTGCCTATTACAAACCAAAAAAAAGCCAAGTCAATTTTGAACCAGACTTCTATGTTAAAATCACAAACAAATGGCTCGTCTTTCCGCACGAACTATGTGGGTTGAGTTCTAAAGAGATTGAGCAGGACAAGCCAGACGCTAGAGAAATAATAAACCTGCTTGCTAAATGATGAGCTTTTATCATGCCAAAGATATCGTTCGCTTGCTCGGCCTGAAGGTGACTGTTGATTCGAAAGACGTCGCGTTGAACATTACTGAACTGCAACTATAAATGACACTGATGGTGAAGACGAAAGGGACCTTCAAGCGCTTCAGTCAGCCTAAATAAGTGTTGCACAAATTGAGGCAATATCTAAACTCAGTGGTGAATTAATTGCTATAGAAAACGATATTTTTACGATAGAAACCCGTCAGTATGGTGGTAAGGCGCAGTTTAATATACCGGCAAAAGATGTGATTGAAGCACAAGCCTATCGCTAGCAAATCATTTCTAACGAGTTAAGCCAAAAACTAATTACAATAAAATACAATATTAAAATGAAAATAATAAAACTATGGGTTGTTGTTGGCAGTATATTTTTTTCAACGAGTGCGCTTGCCTCTGAGTTTGTGATATTAATTTCAGTTGATGGATTACTCCCCAACGCAATTACTAAACTCGGCCAATCAGAGCTGCCGGGGTTTTACAGATTTCGAAGTGAGGGCGTCTGGACGGATAACGCTAGAACTGATTACGACTATACTCGAACGCTACCCAATCACGCATCTATCATGACGGCAAGGCGTGTGACTGGTGAAATGGGTCATGGTCAAAGCTCAAATAGCATGCCTGATGCGACAACAACTTTGCATAACAATACTGGAGAACAGTCTTACGTTAGCAGTATTTTTGACGTAGCACACGATCACGGCCTTGCCACTGCACTGTATGTTAGCAAAGATAAATTTATTCTATTTGAGCAAAGCTACACTGCAGATACTGGGGCAGCAGACCAAATTGATGAAAATCAGGGTGAAGATAAGATAGACCAGTACACTTTTCTTAATGAAAACCGCAGCTCACAAACGTTAGTAGATTCCTATGTGTCTGACATGTCTAATCAGCCCTTTAATTTATCAATGATCCATCTTGTCGATACCGATCTGGCTGGGCATGGCGATAATTGGACGACCGACAGTTATTATACTGCATTAAAGAGCATTGATAACCAACTACAAAAGATTCTTACGTTAGTCGAAAACAGCCCAACATTAAATGAGCGCACCGCCATTGTATTGGTGGCAGATCATGGCGGTATTGGCAGAGCACACAGTGATGAAAAAGATCCGCTTAATCACACAATTCCATTCTATGTTTGGGGCGATGGCGTTGCCAAAGGTATCAATCTCTATGCATTGAACAAAACAACAAGAAAAGACCCTGAATCAAGCCGGCCTGATTATGCAAGTTCACCACAACCTATTAGAAATGGTGATGCAGCCAACCTCGTTTTAGGACTATTGGGGCTCCCGCCGATTGCGGATACTGCAGCGCAAATAAACGCCAAACAAGATCTAAACATTAACAACTCAAATTAAACAGTCACTGAAACAGTATTCAATTTCATTTTTTCAGTGACTCTGACCCAATAGTCATTAATGAGTCTCACGAAACTTAAGGTGTACAAATACCGGTCGTCCCGCTGCTTCTAGTGGGCTGAGAATACGTCCATCGGCATCTAACCAATTCTTTTTGCGCGTCACAGCGCTTTGTATATTGCCGCCAATTGTGTCAATAGTTTTATATCGTTGATCAATCTTCACTACGATATCGCAATGAGTTCGAGCACCCTCACCAATCTGCGCACGACGTTGCTCAAGTGTCAGGTAACGAGGTCGAGTACCGGCACATAATAGATCCCCAATTTCGACTTCAGCTTCTCCGCTGTTATGAGCAACATAAAGCGCGTTCGGTGCCTGCCCATCACCTGCCCGAATAGCTTGTATATAAGAATGGTGAGCTATAGCAAACTGAAATACATCAGTAGAATCAATCCTCGCTTCGCACATCACCCAAGAAACAAAAGCGGCGGACCAAGCATCTTGCCAACGCGCTGCTGGTCCCCCTTCTTGCCAACGAGAATTTTGACGCGCCACAATCCATTCAACTTGTGCGGTAGCTGACCAATAGCCTGCAATAGAACTATCTAAGCGAACAGATTCGTCTAAACTCAATCGTGGACGCTTTTGACGGCGGAGCTCCGATGGCAGACCTTCATCACTTGCATTGCGAACCTGGTACTCTCGCAAGCCAAAAAATGACTACTCCTGCATTGCAATATCAACAATTCGCTCTCTAAGTTGAGTAAGTTGAAAACGTCGACATTGCCGACGATCGACAGCCATATTTCCAATCTGGCCTTGCACCGAAAAACTCGGAGCATTTACATCAAACTCAGATTGTGGGAGTCTATCTACCGGTCCTGCAATAGTGAAATCTGAGAATGAAATAAAAAAAGTGCAAAAATATGTGCTTTGTTAATTATCATAAAAAAAATTACCATCTTGATTTTTGGCTATCCACCATTGCAGTCAATCTTATCACTCAGACTACTATTTTTTGTTAAGACGATTCTGATGTTAAACTAAACAACAATTCTATTGGTGACTAATAATGTCGAGTCACCCCACGATCTAAAGGGTTGTCCTATACATGAACTTAACATTGAGTAGTTTAAATTTACCTTCTAGACATAATTAATTAAGGCGCACTAATGAATAATAATAAAAACACCAACTGGCACAGAACATTTATCCTTTTCATTGCTTTCTTTACAAGTTTAAATGTACTAGCACTAGATGAGACTACTCCCCCCCCACCATCGCAGCAGAACCAATGGGAAGCAGCCGGATACAGTGAAAGTACCTCACCAATTACCGAAGATCCCTCATACCGCCCTCTCAAGAGAGTATTGGTCAGCCATTCAAACCCAGACATTATTAAATCTATGTCATTAATAATGCCAGACGTAGAGTTCGTCTCAAGTGAACAAATGTCAGGTCAACCAAACAATTTTGATGCCATACTCACTCGCTGCTCGCAGCCTAATATCATTGAAAAAGCACCAAATGCTGCTTGGATTCATACCTATTCAGCAGGCGTAGATTCTTGTTTAAAGCTGCCAGAAATACAAAACCTTATCAACAGAGATCAAGGCCTCATTCTAACCAACAGCAGCGGTACAGCGGCAGCTGTAATTGCAGAGCATACGATTGGGATGATGATGACAATGACACGAGGCCTACACCGGTATCGGGATCTTCAAAACACTGCCAACTGGAATCGAAACATCTCGCGGGAACCTCAACTAATGCAAACCATTAATGGCAAAACCATGCTAGTACTGGGGCTTGGCACTATCGGTCAAGAAACTGCTAAACGTGCGAATGCTCTAGGTATGAAAGTTATCGCAAC
>JALZWI010000237.1 GCA_023299895.1 Arenicella sp.
TTATTTTTTATTGAAAAAAATGCCTGCTAGCAAAGTCGCGCTCGTTACGCTTATTACACCAATTAGTTCTTTATTGTTAGGTAATTTGGTCAACAACGAACCAGTTATCAAAGAAGTTTGGATCGGGGCAGTATGTGTATCAATCGGTTTGATGTTATATGAGTACCGACCCAAGCTTGGTTTACGTAAGATATAATTTAAAATATGAAAAAACTATTAATCGTGGCGCATACGCCCTCTAACAATACGCTAATCTTAGCTAATGCGATTTTAGCCGGCGCTCAACACCATGAGATCGAAAACGTAACGGCAAGTTTACGGTCACCTTTGGATTGTGATGCTGAACTAGTATTAGAGCAAGATGCGGTTATTTTATTCACAACTGAAAACTTTGGTTATATGAGTGGCGCGTTAAAAGATCTATTCGAACGCATTTATTACCCTTGCCTAGACGACCCTGAGCGCAATAATGGTAAATCATTTTCTTTGATTATTCGCGCTGGCCTAGACGGTACAGGCACAGACATCGCTGTACATAAAATCACCTCGGGCTTAAAATGGCATGAGGTGCAATCAACTTTATTGTGTAAAGGCGAATACACACCAGAATTTAAACAACAATGCCATGACCTAGGCGCCACCCTAGCCGCAGGTTTGGCTAACGAGATTTTCTAATGAACGATAAAAAAACTAGCATTGAAGCCGATGTATTTCGAAAACTTCTTGCGCACCTAGACAACAATAAAGATGCGCAAAATATAGAACTGATGAACCTAGCTAACTTTTGCCGAAACTGTCTCGCCAAATGGTATTCAGCCAGCGCAGCAGATCTAGGCGAAGAAATTGATTATGATCAAGCTAGAGAGATTATCTATGGCATGCCCTTTTCTCAATGGAAGGAAAAACACCAGACTAAAGCAACACCTGAGCAACTTGCGGTATTTAATGCGCGTAAATAATTTATAACAATGAAAGCCCTGAGCGTAGCCCAAAAAAAATTTCTGTATGAGCAATGCGTTTATGGTCGACTGCGGTTTATTGCCAAACCATGTTATGGCTTTTTAATTCAAACAGTTTTACTCAGCAATCGGTTTATCGATGTTTTTTCAGCAAAAAACAAAACCGACGTTAGCCAACTAACACTTCTAATAAAAACATTCGAGCGACATTATGCAGTTAATCGCTTAGTCAAAAGTATTAAGCGACACTACCCTGATATAAAAATCATCGTTGTCGATGATAGCCAAAAGCCAACCCATATTGACGGCGTTGAAATGATTACTCTACCTTATGACAGTGGCATTTCGGTAGGCAGGAATGCCGCTCTTGATATAATCGACAGCAAGTATTTTTTATTGCTCGACGATGACTTCGTATTCAGCCGTAGACAAAAACTAGGTGAACTCATTGCAGAAATGGAGAAATACCCTAATATTGATATCCTAGGTGGACGAGTAATCGATTTACCGTTTTATATAGTACATAACTTTCACGACACGCCGTTTACGAGTAACAAGCCTGAAAAAATTAAGATCGGCACTAAATATGGACAAAATAAAGTCGTTACAAAAACTCAAAACTTTTTTATCGCCAGAACCGAAGCGGTAAAAAAAGTGAAATGGAATGAGTCACTAAAGATAGCCGAGCATACTGATTTTTTTACTCGTGCTCATGGCGAACTGACCACAGCCTTTCGAGAGACATTATTAATTCTGCATGCAAAAACACCGTTTGATCGAGCTTATCTAGCTAAGCGCTTTCGTTCAATAAAACCCCACGTTAGCAATTCAAGAACTTTCTGAAATTACAGAAACTATAACGAGGCTGTAGAATTTATCATTCTCAGCCAATAATTATTAATGACAAAACGATAATTGAGTTCCACAAACGTTTCAATCCTCTATTTCGTTATTACGGATATTTTTCATCGATAATGTTTTTGAGACCGTTAATTAGACTCGGCCACGTTGGTAAACGCATTTAAAGCGCCATTACCTCACTAGTGAAGGCTATGTCTGAGCTTTTCTATGTTGTGAACCAAGCCATTGCGCATTCACTTTGCTCTGCCCTCGCAAGGTGAACTTATTCATCTATTTGTTCATAGATGCCCCGACTGGGGACGAACCAATCCCAGAAATTCATTAGGCTGGCGATCATTTTTACCCTGGCTGTCATATTTATTTGCATACAAATGTCAATTAATGCCATCTTGGTGTTCGTTGCACTTAACTACTTTAATAAAACTAATAACATTTAATAAGTAGCAGTGCGGTGATTTAGTAAAACCTAACCAATAAAAACCCAATAGGAGATTATCTTTATGCATACAATAATAAAAGCAACGCTGTTAGTTTGCGCGCTTAGTTTGCCTTTTAGCTCAGCCATGGCTCGCAACCCCTTTGACTATAGTCACTGGGAAAACGCCATCAGAGACGCAAAATGGCAACTAGACGTACAAGATAACGACATATGTGAGCAAGCTGAATGTGAATCATATTTAGACACTTACGATGACTATCAGTGGGCAAATTCTGGAAGTGATCTTCGCTTTTCAACGAATGGCGATAAAGATGAAGGCTGGCGAAATGAATGGAGGTTTCTCGCTAATTTTTCGCGTGGTGCAACCAGAACTATGACCGCTCGAATAAGATTCATTAATGCTCGCACTGACTCGGATGGCTTTACAGTTGCTCAACTTCACTATGAAGGAGGTAACGGCCCGCCTGCACGATTAGAAGTACTTGACGAAGAAGATTTCGAAGTCACCTTCCGTAATAATGAATCATGCAGTTCAAATTGCTGGACTCAGCGAAGCTTCACTGCTAACCCTAGAAGCTTACAAGATGTTCAACTTCGAACCAGTAACGGCAACATTAATGTCACAGTCGCTGGACAAACTCGCACCTGGGATCTTAAAAGAGAATGGCCTAACCAGAGCAACTATTATTGGAAAGCTGGTGTCTACCTGCAAGAAGACGGGGAAGTAGAAGTACAATATGCAACCCTTTTCTGGTAAGTGACAAATAAACAAAGGAATATTATTTACTACAGTTAGATAGGCATTTATTAACTTCCTATTTTTCTGACGGAGCCCTTAAATATACCTGTAATATTTAAGGGCTTTTAGTCATTTTTTTTTACAGTGGGCAAACCTAATAAATCTAATGAAAAAAATTCTCTTAGTGTCAATCTTAGTATGCTTGACGGTGGGCATATTCATTTTCAATATTTTTTCGAAACCAGATCATAATGATCAACAGCTCATCGTAAAAATTAACGATATCAGTACTCCCGATATCAACACCCCTAACATCAACTCTGCTAATTCTCCGAAAATAGAAGCCCCAAATCTGAGTACCATTATTGCCATTGAAGATGAGAAAGAAAGGCAACACCAACTAACTCAGTACTTTAATAAAGCGATGCTTGTTAAACCTCTTGATGCTATCAAAGGGATAGAACAGTTAAAAAACCAACAATATAAAGAGTATGGCTATCAGTTTGCACTGTTAGCTTGGTCTAATTCTAATTTAGATGCCCTGCTTAACTGGTTACAAAAGTTAGAGCCTAATCCAATTATGGATTCCGCTCTTTTAAAACTAATAGACGCACATTCATCTGACATAACATTGGCTGTCGAGATAGCCGAGCAAATATCTGATATGCCAGTGCGTGTTGAAGCCATTTCAAATCTCGCTACACGTTGGGCTGAATCAAATCCACAAGAGGCATTACTCTGGGCATTTAACGCAACTAAGCAAGAGAATAATCAATGGATAGAATTGGTGATGGATATTTTTGCTAAAAATGACATTGCTGGTGCAATATCTGCGTTGTCGCAATTTGATGGCGCCGATCAAGAAAAAATTCATACCGCTATCCAAATGATCATCAATCGTTTTGATCCGGGATTGTTAAATGCCAACACCTTAGCGTCTATTGAATCCCTTACGCCTGAAGACATGCGAGCTTTGGTAATCGGAGCACTGCTTCCTTTATTAATTGCCAGTGAACTGTTGTCTTTGAATGATTTAGACAGGCTGATCGGGCAATTAGCGCCTGGTGATATTAAAGACCAACTTTATCAAGATTTAGCCTCCAGCTGGGTCTACGAAGACCCTCAAGAGGCTATAGCCTATGCAAATTCTCTTAGCGGAATCACTCGTGACGTCACTATTAACGCAGTCATCGCTAATTGGATGGTGGAAGACTTAGAAGCAACCGATGCTTGGCTTGGAACATTAGATGAAAATATTGATATAGTTTCAGACACACTAGGCCGAGGTGCTGCCGAACAATCTCATATAGAGATTTCAGACAAATGGTTAGATGCTATTGAAAACAATGAAATGCGCACTAAAGCATCAATAGATGTTGTGAGAAGTTATTACAACGATGATGTAGCTGCCGGCATTTACCATTTGGTGTACCAAAAAAATATCAGCACTCAAATAAAACTCAATATTTTACATGAGCTTTATCCTAATGAAGTATTCATAACGCCAAGGGAAGTCTTAGATGAGCTTGGACGCCTCGAAGGATTAAGATCAGCGATTGATGAACAACAACCAAACAATGAACCAGAAAAATAATTTCAACAATAAGCGTTACTTATTAAAAAGTACGTTCTAATTTAATTTAGAACTAATTGTTACTCGAACTGAAATCAGTGCGTCAACGCATAAATCATATAGTTAACACCTAATCGAAAAGCATCTGTAGATGGCCTAACAGGTGTGCCTGGTTCGTCGAACCAATCCCAGAAGTTCATTAGGTCGTTATTATGGCCAGCGACCATGACAACCTCCCCTGCTTCGTTGAACATGCCGTAGTAGGTTGTATATCCACCTGGTACGTAGTCGTCCATGGCGTGTAGGTCGTCTAGTTCAAAGTGTGCACTGAAAATTAAGTGACTGATATCAAGCGGGACCCAATCACGGTCGGGAAATACTCGTCTGACTTGTTGGCGCATGACGCCAAGCTGCTGTGCTCCGTCGAAGTCGTCCATCAAGACAAAGCCTCCGCGGTTTATGTATTCGCGAAAATTAATGACTTCTTCTTCTGTTAATTCCATCTCACCCGGTTCTGAGATCATTGCGAAGGGGTGGTCAAAAACTTCGTCGCTGCCCAGTTCGACCCAACGATAGGACATCATTTCAATATCAACACCAGTTGCTTCGTCAATAAATTGACTTAAGTTTTGGTCGGCGCTTGGGTAATTGTGTACCCAACCATTACCACCAAACGAGCCATTGTGCCCAAAACGCCAGCGCGCCATAACCACGCCCGTGTTAGGAGGAATATTCTGCTCAGTATCCCAGCCTCCTCCACCAAAACGTTGCGCGCGGGTATCGACTGAGAGAACAAGCACGCAGATTAATGAGAATATGATAGCAAATATTTTAGTCATTTTTATAAGCTGATTTTTATTGCGATTGATTAGCACTATCATCGGATAAACGTCGATAATAGTCGGCGACAGCTTCACGATATTCTGTTGGTATAGCCTGTGGTGATTCGGTACGCACTTTATTGTCGTTGCCGTCCAAGCCTTGCTCAACCTGCAATTCAAGCTCTTCAAGCAAGGCGAGTGTGTCGTTTAACTCAATCAAAGATGGGTCACGTGTGTTATTTGCTAGTGCGCGATTTTGCAGCTCTTGCACGACTCGACGTATATCATCAAGTTGATCTTCTGCGACACCGCGATCTCGTAGCTCTGTGGTTAGATTACTTGCGTCATTGAGGGTTTGGGTTAATTGTCGGTCTAGGTCTTCGGCCAAGTCTGGGCTGAAACCGCGTGCGCCTGTCCAATCGCCCCAATTACCGCCAGCATTACCGCTCTGGGCAGTTTGGCCGCTCTGGGCAGTTTGACCTCCCGCTTGACCTGGCTGACCGCCCTCTTGACCTGGCTCACCACCCTGCTGAGCTTGTCCATTACTGGCTTGCTCTGAATCTTCCTCGCCATTGACCGCTTGGCCTTGACCAGTCTGTTGCTCTGAGTCGTTCTGACCTTGTCCGCTTTGTGCTTGTTCTGCAATCTCTTGCAGCTGTGTTCGACCTTCGCGTATATCTTCCATAATGCGATCTAGATCGGATTGTTCAGCAATACCATCAGAGGTTAGCGCTCGAAGAGCTTGTTCAGTACTGTCTCGTAAATTGCGTAGCCCGCTGGTAGTCAAACCTTCGCTGTTAGCTATATAGAGTGCCTCACCGCGTCGCATATAATCGGCAGCTAGGTTCATTCGAATAGCAATTTCTGACTCTTTTAGTTTGGCATCGGCCGATTCTAAGGTACGTGCAATGCGTGGTAACTCAGTTTTTACTTTAGCGGCATTGGTAACCATGTCTGCTTTGAGCCGTTGTAGGTCTTCTAGCATAGCAACTTTTTGGTCTGCCATTTCAACCTCTTCAGAAAAATCAAATGGGCTTGTCACTCTGTCAGTAATTGGGTCAGCTGCGGCAACTGCTTTCTCGACACCATCTAACAAAACCTCTTCCATGTCGACTTGCTGCTCATATAAGTCATTTGCCGTTTCAGCCATTTGTTCAAAAGCTTGACGCCTTGCCAGTGCTTGGTCTTCAGTTAACTGATCGCCTGCACCCTGTAATTGGCGCTGCGCCTCGCCGGCATCACGCTGTAATTGTTCTGCATCGCCAGCGCGAATGGATTCTGATGCTCGGTCCATCGCATCTAGCGCGCTTTGTAAGCGGCGATTCAGCTCAGATGTTTCAGTTTGAGCTAGGTCTTGTTCGCCATTTTGCTGTTCTGTTACTTGGCCTTGCTCACCTTGTTGACCTTGCTGGACTTGACCACCTGAATTTGCTTGTTGCTGCTCTTGCAGACGATCGACTCGTTGTTGCAATTGTTCTGCTTCGCGCCTTAATAGTTCCTGCTGATATTGCTCGGCTTCGGTTATTTGCGGATTATTGCGTATATTGTTTGCAAGTTGTTGCTGACGCCTTGCTAGATCGTCTAATTCATTCAAGGTCTCATCAACCTCTTGTGCTTCTTCGTTCAAAGTAGCGCGTGAGCCAGTTTCATACTGATTTCGATCCAAATCAATTTCAAGCTCGAACATTTCAGCCAATTCTTGACGAGCACCACCACCCCCACCTTGACCACCTTGACCGCCTTGATTAAGTGAGACTTCTACGTCATTGAACACAGCGTCAGCTCTCAGCAAATGCTGTAGAGCAGACTGTTCCGGGCCGATCGCATCAGCAAGATTTAAATTCAATAACTCTTCACTGGCCGGTTGCATAGCTTCAATAGCATTTTCGATATGCTTGGTATATGTTTCAATCCGCTGATCAGCGGTTAGTTGCCTGGAGCGCGCAGTTTCAATTAGTGACTGAGCTTGCTCAGCGAGCGAGCCTTGCAATTGTGATAATAGTTTGGTGCTGTCATTGAGTCGTGCAGCGAGCTCTTCTTTGTCTGCGCTTGCGTCGTTTTGTTCACGAATTAAATTCCATGTAGAAACAATAATTTCACGTTGGCGCTGAGAAATTTCAAGCTCTCGTTCACCTTGGCCACCTGCGAGACCACCGCCGCCTTGTTCTGCTTGTGAAAAACGTCGATCAAAGGGTTGTACTTCTATAAAAAAAATATCAGTTTGTTCGGTGTTTTCTCGATCACTAACTCGCGCATAATAGGAGACAAGATCACCTGGTTGCAACGGTACAACCTCAGTACCGATGATTTCAAGCGGTACTTCTACTACTACGTCCTGATCTAGAAAAGAATCTAAATTTTCTCGGTCTAAGAATTGAGGCGAAATACCGAATTCCGAAAACGGGTCAACGTCTTCAACCAATTCTGTTTCAGCTATTGGATCAGCCAAAGCATAAATATCTTCTTCAACGGTAAATTCTTCTAAAAAGAACAAATGGTCGAGTGTTTGCTCCGAGTCTTTTTCAAAGACATAGTCTTCGCTCTTTAAATTAACAGTTTGCCATTCACCACCATTGACTGCGTAACTGAGTTCAACCTTTTCTATACCAAAATCATCTTTGACACTGACTTGGGCGAGCACTTCTTCAATATTACTGGCCGTTTTGTCTCGCCCAGGAAAAGCAAATTCGATCTCTGGTTTTTGATCTTCAAGCAAATTAATAAAGTAGTCGTCACTCAGACGTACTTGATCGCCGCCTATTAATGCGGCTATATAGTAGTCGCCTTCGGTATCAATGGTAAATTTGGTGGCACTTCGGGGTTGTTCAGTATCAGTATCAATTGTCAGAGCGATAGGCTTACCATTTAAAACTAACTCGCCTGCTGGCAATGGTGCGTCGGTGAAAATTTCGATATCGACTTCTGTGCCAGGCAATGCCGATATATCACCAATGCGTTCATGCACTTCGTCTTCTAACTGAGTCCATTGTGGGTATCGATACGTTAATTTGACGCTGCTAATACCTGGCAAATCTATTACATCAACACTGTAATTGGGAGTACGTATTGCATCAGAGGTAATGTAATACTCAAGTGGTTCCCGGATTGAAAACAAACTAAAATCGTATTCATCTTCACTAGTTGGTGTGCGGCTCATGTCGATTTGTTGCCAATCGGCTTCGCCTGTTTTGACATGCAGAACAAGGTCATCGGTTTTAAAACCATCGACTGTGGCGCTAAGTTTAATATTGCCACCGCGTTTGACGATAACATCGCCGGGAGAGACATCAATTGACTGGGGCGGTAATAGTTCTTTGAATGCCCAGCCCGCATACAAATATCGCAGACTGTGATTCATCATATTAGGGCCTGCTACCATCATTGCAATCAAAACCAAGCTAACAAGGCCTGCCAAAAAATACGGCAAACGTAACTCTCTGTTGCCCAATAAATTTGTGGCTGAACTGCGATCACTGATACTAATTGCATCTGTTGCCAGCAGCTCTTGCATGCCACCTGTTTGTTGTTCAGCGCTTGTGGAGGAATCAACAAACGTATGAATTCTCCCAGAAAATTCAGGCTGGCGCTGCTCTAATTCAGTAGACACTTTATTAGTTAGACTTTTTAGCGGGCGTGTAATAGTAAAGATAACAGCTATAGCCGTCGCGACAATCAGCGCTACTCGTCCAAACCAAAAGTACGCATCATCAAAACCTGATTCAACCGCCACATACGCCGCTACCAAACTAATTAACGTAAATACAGTAATTGAAAACAGTAAACCGCGTCCGAGTAAAAAACCACGCCAGCGTTCTGCGAAGCTGTTGATGTAAGCATTTAATTTTAGACTAGCGTTCATAGTTCACACCTTTTGCTTTATCCGCGTTGCTTGATTCTCATGATTTGCCCGCTCTTATGAAGGACGCATTATGCGTGTATTACTTGCCAATTTAATGTTGGCTAATAACGATTCGAGTACCACCGCAATTGCGGCTAACACCAACAACCAAAACCATAGGTTTGTATAGTTCTGCTCTGTACCTGACGATATTTGCTCTGATGAGGTATCAGCAGTCTGTAGATTACGTTGCGCGAGTGCTTGCCATTGTGTCAGTGACTCAGGCGAAATTGTATTTAAGTCTGACTCGCTCGGCGGGACATTCACCGCAATCATGTAGTTACCTGCGGCCGTAGACGCCTGATAAAAACCGAGTTTATTCATTGATAGTTGGCCACTTTGCAGCCTGTCGCCCAATGCTAAAACAGCATTACCCTGTGGATCGATTAACTGACCTGCACCGATATTATTACCTTGAATGTTCAAGGTGTCACCGGCATAGGCAGCTGGTTGAATCAGCTCAGCGCCAGACAGGTATTGCGCGACATTGCGCAGCAGTGCTACAAAAATTGGCTTTACCGGTAAGTTATTCCATAGGTTATCAATACTTGATGTCAATAACATAACTTTGCCACGGCCAACCTGTTG
>JALZWI010000238.1 GCA_023299895.1 Arenicella sp.
GATTGCTCTATTACGTATTTTCCACCAACCGGGATCGCCACTGCGAGCACAAACCAACACCCTAGGAGCGCGGCGGCCGTCGTTGGGCCAGACTCAATACGAGTGACAACAAAGAAAGCCAATAGAAGCCAGAATAAGCAATTTAACGCGACAGCGGCGATCACCAGCAGAGCGCTTGTAGAGCTCACACCATTGATCATCAAGGTAATAAGAAAGGGTGAAATCAAGGCGCTGTAGAGTAAAGAAGACCTCAATACGGCACGCCCCAGCAATAGGCGGTTACCATTACCAGCCGTTACCGACAAAAAGGCCCAGCGGTTGCTGCGTATTTCGACAGCGCGCAGATCGTACAACAATAAGATGGATAATAAGGGCAGTAAAAAGGCGGCAACGAAGGCAAAGTCTAATTTGCCAATCTTAGACAGTTCAGGGTTTCCTGCATCGGTTTCGTATATTTGCCCCTCTAAGGCCAGCATACGTATTCGATGTTTCCAAGGAAGGTCATCTCGCACACCACGCGACACGAAGGCCAGAGCAGATGGCGGGTCGTAGGTGAAGTGAAATGCATAATAGGCGGCACCTCCGGCATCACTTTGCTTAGCCAAATTGAACTCTCGATCCTGCTTAACGAGGTTTTTTGTGCGCTCGATCATGGCAAGCTCCGACGCAGACTCTTGCAGGCCAGAAGCCAAGCTATAAGACGATAGAAGCGCGGCACCAATGAGGCAAGCGACAACGACTCGGTCTCTTAGCGCAAACTTAAGTTCTCTAATTAAACTTTCCATGTTATCCATGATCCACCTCTGGCAAACGGCGTGCGCCTAGCAAGCCAGCTAAGGCAAACACCATCATCCAGACCAAAAGGATGGCATAGCTCGAGAGTAAACGTTCTAATCTAATTTCAGCGGGGTCAGACTCAAACCGAAAGTCATCTAACACTCTCCAATTCTCAGCATTGACTCGAGTGCGGCGTTCGGCGTCAACATCACGGCTACGATTAATATCATCAGCGTAAGCCATTTTTTGTTCGTGAACTTTATTAAGGCCTTGTACAAACTCAAAGCGAACGGCTTCGGCTTCTCGCAAAAAACGATGATGCGTTCCGCCGTCAGTACCAGCGGCGACCATAGATGCCGACTGCAAAGCGATAAACGGTGAACTAAATTCATAGGCCTTTACGAACTGCGTTTGCGCAAGCTGATTCGCCAGCCGTTTTTCCGCATATTCATTCAGAATATGGGTGAGGTCAGCCTCGGCCGCTTGCGCCACGACACCGCGAAAATTAACCGGTAAGTCTTCAACCGTCTCTACCCCGTATTCTTCTAACAAATTAGCTTTCAGTTTATTGAAGACAGGGTCGTTGCTATCATGACCATCGCCGACTGACCGTAAGGCTGTTATCACGTTCATATCGGTTTCGATCTGACTGGCAATCGGTATCGATGTAGTCGCTGCGCTGGCCAATAAGCGTGGAATCAAGGCACAAAGAATCATCCACACACTAAGAAGAATAAACAGAGACGATGACGTGCTCGGCGACCAGGTAGATACGGCCGTTATGATTAGCACCCAAGCCATCAGATACAAAAAATAGAGTAAAAAAAAGCCGCTGCTAATACTCCACTCACTGTCAGACAAAGACACACCTACCAACATGGGCAGCAATAACAGTAATGCGACGCTACCCAGCGCTAGCGACTTACCAAACCATATCGAAACGGGCGAAATACCAGATGTCACCAATCGGCGATCGGTAGCCGCTTCTCGCTCTCGTGAAACCACGCCAAAACCCATGACGATTAACACCAGCGGCACTAATAACTGATAGGCAAGGGCAGGGCTTAAGCGAGAAAACGGCCCCGCTTGCGCGCCATCGTAACTAGACGAAAACGTGGCCGAATTTTGTCGATGGCCTTCTAAATACATTACCGTTCCAGTGTACGGGTCAACCCCAGGGTCGAGTACAGCAAGTGGACTTGGTGTGCGAAAAACGTAATGCCCATAATGCACCATTCTATGTGGGTGACGTGCGGGCTGATCTCGAAAGGTTTCTTCGGCCTTAACTTGTAAGCTCTTTCGGGTCTCCCTTTCTTTTACTACTTGGCTAAATGTCACAAAAACTGAAATGACAATCAAAATAAAAGCGAGTAGGGCGACTACGGTGGCCAATCGAGTTCTCGACCAATAGCGCCATTCTTGTATAGCAATTGTGAGGGAGGTTCTCATACATCAAGCTCTTTCTGTAAACGCTTGATGTACTTCATCAACTGAAATTCGAGCGCCTTTTGGGGCTTCAAACAGCCCAACCAATTCGCCACGTTTAAGCAGACCAATGCGATCAGCAACCTGGCAAGCGCCATAAACGTCGTGCGTTACCATGAGGATCGTTGTTCCATTTTTCGCCATCCTTGAGATAAGCTGATTAAACTCGTCAATCGCAACTGGGTCGAGCCCAGAGGTGGGTTCGTCTAAAAATAGAATAGGCGCCTGCCGCAGTATCGCAACGGCAATAGCGACCTTTTGACGCATGCCCTTTGAATAAGAAGACAACCGTCGATCGCGGGCTTCGTGGGCCAGGTTAACTTGATCTAATGCCGCTTTAATATCAGCTGGCGTAGATTTTTTCTTCGCTAATGAAAGAAAATAATTTATATTTTCTCGCGCGCTAAGGTGGGGATACAGGCTAGCCGACTCAGGTAAGTAGGCAATGGCTCTGCGGGCCGCCGCCGCATCTAAGGCTACGTCTGCGCCATTGATTTTTGCGGCGCCTTCGGTTGAGGTCAAAAAGCCAAGAAATGCCAGCAATGTTGTTGATTTACCCGCACCATTGCCGCCCAACAAACCGAATACTTCGCCTTGTTGAACGGTGAACGAAAGGTTTTTTACAACCGCTGTTTTCGTACGACTAATTGATAAATTTTCAGCTTCGATAGTAATCATTTTTTCACCAAACGTTATAGAGCCTGTTTCAGTGGCATGAATAACACGCCGACTTACGACACATCTGAAAATTACGAGCATGTGCAAACACGATAAACAGGGCGCCTAAAACGGTGAACACTTGTTCCCAAATGTGTTTTAAACCAATAAGATCGGCACAGGCACCAAGAATCAGAAAGCCCAAGCCACACAAGCCAATCAGTATAAAAGACCGACGGCCGTGTTGCTTACAGCCAAGGCTAAGCGCAAACAG
>JALZWI010000239.1 GCA_023299895.1 Arenicella sp.
TAAAACCAAAAAAGAAATCCGTCAAAAAAACAGCAGAACAAAGTAATAAGCCAGCAGCAACAATAGAACCAAAACCTGTTTCGAAACCGAAAAAGAAGTCGGTTAAAAAAACAGAAAAAGAAAATATTAAACCTGTAGCAATACCGGAACCAGTCGTTGTTCCAAACAATGAAGTAGGTACCGATTTGTTGTTTACCGATCTTGGTTTGTCGGACGATTTACTCAAAGCAATCAACGATCAAGGCTATGAGCGTCCTTCGCCCATTCAAGCCGAAGCCATACCGCCTTTATTAGAAGGTCGTGACTTACTAGGTCAGGCGCAAACAGGCACGGGTAAGACTGCTGCATTTGCGTTGCCATTATTAGGCCTTATTGACCCTAAAAATAAGGCCCCTCAATTGTTAATCTTAGCACCGACTCGTGAGTTGGCTATTCAGGTTGCAGAAGCTTGTCAGCAATACGCGAAACACCTCAATGGTGTCAACGTATTGCCGATCTATGGTGGCCAGTCTTATACGATTCAGCTAAAGCAACTAAACCGTGGTGCGCAAGTGATTGTTGGTACCCCAGGTCGTGTGATGGATCACATGCGCCGTAAGACGTTGTCATTAAATAAGCTTAACGCTATCGTGCTTGATGAAGCCGACGAAATGTTGCGCATGGGGTTTATTGATGATGTTAAGTGGGTGCTTGAGCAATCACCACCAGATCGTCAAATCGCATTATTTTCAGCGACAATGCCACGTGAAGTAAAAAGAGTGGCGGATCAGCATTTACAAAACCCTGTACACATCAAAATTGTCAGTAAAACCGTAACAGCAGCAAGCATCAGTCAGCGCTACTGGATAGTACGAGGCACCAATAAACTCGATGCAATTACACGTATTTTAGAAAGCGAGGAAACCGATGGCGTTATTGTGTTTGTTAGAACTAAAAACGCAACCGTCGAATTGGCCGATAAATTAGCCGCACGCGGTTTCCGCAGTGAAGCTTTGAATGGCGATGTTGTGCAAGCAACACGTGAGAAAATCGTTGATCGTCTTAAAAAAGGCAAACTTGATATTTTAGTCGCAACCGATGTGGTAGCACGTGGTTTGGATGTTGAACGAATCAGCCACGTAATCAATTACGATGTGCCGCACGATACCGAATCCTATATTCACCGAATCGGCCGAACGGGCCGTGCAGGGCGTGCTGGTAAAGCAATTCTATTTATCTCGCCACGTGAAAAACGTATGCTTGCCTCGATTGAACGCGCTACCAAACAGAGAATTGAACCAATGGACTTGCCAACTGTGCAAGACATTAATCAAAATAGAGTGCAGCGTTTTAAAGACAAAATCAGCACAGCGATTAGTAATGAAAACTTAGACTTTTTCTCACAATTGATTACTGAACTACAGCAAGAAACAGAAGTTAGCAGTGAACAAATTGCTGCCGCTGCCGCATTTTTAGCACAAGGCGATACTCCAATTGTCTTGGATGAAAAAGCCATCGCGCGTGATGCAATGAAGTCCGACTCTAGAAATAACTCATTCTCTGATCGTCCCTCAAGAGGTGATCGGGGTGATCGAGCGCGCCGTGAACGCCCAGCTCGAGGTGAGCGTGATCGACCTGTACCAAAGGTCAGTGCAACCCCGCTTAAAGAGTTTCCTGATGTTGAAATGTCACGATTTCGGTTGGATGTCGGACGAGTCAATGGTGTTAAGCCAGGCAACATTGTTGGTGCAATTGCCAATGAAGCTGAGCTAGAAAGCAAATACATTGGTGAAATCGAAATCCGTGATGATTACACGACAGTCGATTTGCCTGCTGATATGCCAAAAGGTGTGATGAGCATTCTTAAAAAGACCCGAGTTGCTGGCCGACCATTAGACCTTACCATCTATAAAGGTGAGACAGAGTCAGAGTCATCAGGTAGAAAATCTGGCGGCCCTAGTAAAAAGTCGTATCAGTCTCGTAAACCAAAATTCGATGAAGGCGGCAAACCTAAATCAGATTATGCTAAAAAGAAACGCAAAGAGCGCACTAAAAAATAGTTTAAAAACGTTAATATTGATCGGGTCTTTAATGACCCTGTCAGCCTGTTCTACGCTTAGCTATTATGGGCAAAGTATTGCAGGTCATAGCCGGCTTATGTGGGCTCGTGAGCCGATTGATGATTTAATTAAAACGGCAGAACCTGAATTAAAATCACAGCTCGAATTAGCACAGCGGCTACGTCAATTCGCTGTTGATGAATTAGCCTTACCTAGTAATGGCAGTTACTCCACCTATGTTGATCTAGAAAGAGACTACCCAGTGTGGACAGTCGTCGCGGCTGAAGAATTTTCTGTAACGCCACAATCATGGTGTTACCCAGTAATTGGTTGCGCGAGTTATCGGGGTTATTTTGCCAAAGAGTCGGCCCTCAAATACGCCAATCAACTACAAGCTGATGGTTTTGAAACCAGTGTCGGCGGTGCCATCGCGTATTCAACCTTAGGCTGGTTCTCAGATCCCTTATTGCCGTCAATGATGCGTAATGGAGAAGCCGACTTGGCTGAAAATATGTTCCACGAACTCGCGCATCAAGTTCTATACGTAAATGGCAATAGCTCGTTTAATGAAGCTTTTGCCAGCGTAGTGGGTGAACAAGGCGCGCTTCGTTGGTTAAACGACAATGCCCCAGACAGTGTTGCGGCTTATCAACGACGCCTACAGCTTAATACTGACTTCACAAACCTTTTAAATCAAACAAAAAATCAATTAGCCGAACTCTATGCCAAAGATTTGTCAGACGAGCAAAAACGATTGGAAAAAAATCGTCTGATAGGGCAAATGCAGAACAACTATCAAACACTCAACAATACTCAATGGGGTGGCCAAGGTAGTTTTGATCACTGGTTTGAGACACCAGTCAACAATGCACGACTGGCAGCTGTTTCTACTTATCGTGATGAAATGCCACGCTTAGAAAACCTTTTGCAACAATGTGCGGGTGACTTCAATCTTTTTTT
>JALZWI010000240.1 GCA_023299895.1 Arenicella sp.
ATCATAAATCATATTTACTATGTTTAAAACTATTGGTGTGTTTGGAAAGTATCGTGATATAAGTGTTGAAAAACCACTAAAAAAGCTAACCAAACACCTTGAAAGCAAAAATATTAAAGTAAAACTCGGGCACACTACCGCATCCGAGATTACACGCGATTTGCCGCAAGAGCGGCTTAATGATGATCTGTTTGTGGATATTGATCTCGCTATTGTGATTGGTGGTGACGGCACATTACTGCATGTCGCTCGGCGTATGGCACAAGCTGACATTCCAATCATCGGCATCAATCTTGGGCGTCTTGGGTTTTTAACCGATATTGCGCAAGCAGATATGCTGAGCGAAGTAGATCTAGTTTTAGAAGGTAACTACAGCATCGAGAATCGAATGATGTTGAATGTCAGCGTTATGCAAGGTGATCAAGAAATTTATAAGCAAACTGCGCTTAACGATATCGTAATTGGCAAACACGCACTTGAACGACTGATTAGCTGGCAAGTACATGTAAACCAACAGTTTGTTACCGCTGCTCGATCTGATGGTGTGATCTTTGCTACGCCAACAGGTTCAACTGCCTATGCTCTATCAGCTGGCGGCGCAATCATGCACCCTGGAGTCGATGTGATTTCGATGGTGCCGGTCTCACCACATACACTGACAAACCGTCCGATTGGTTTACCTGGCACTGCCAATATTGAATTAACCATTCACAACCAAACCAAAGATTGCGCACATGTATCATCTGACGGTTTGATCGGTTGCAACCTTGAAGGTAATGAAGTTGTGCACGTAACTCGATCTAAATTCACTGCCAAATTTATTCACACCCAGAACTATAATTATTTTGCTATGTTACGCGCCAAACTTAGTTGGGGTGGCGCTCAATAGCGTTGACGACTAATTATGGCACTGCAAGAACTTACTATTCGTAATTTTGCGATCATCAAACAGCTTGATATTGAGTTGAACGATGGACTGACCGTAGTGACTGGCGAAACCGGTGCTGGTAAGTCGATTGTCTTAGAAGCACTTAATTTATTGCTTGGCTTGCGGGCTGATATTGAAATGATTCGCCATGATCAAGATCAAAGTGAAATCACTGCCTTATTTTCTATAAGTGACTTACCGCAAGTACAGTCGTGGCTGGAGCGACGTGATTTATTTGATGAAAGCAAAAATTATTGCTTGATTAGACGCGTAATTCGCCGCAATAAACCAACCCGCTGCTTTATTAATGACCAACCTACAACTTTGGCCAGTTTACGGGAGCTCGGAATTCTATTAGTCGACATTCATGGTCAACATGAACACCAGTCACTATTACGCCTAGCAACCCAACGTCACATTATCGATCAATTTGCGGATCACCAAGACAAGCTGGATAACATGGCTGCTCTGTCCGCTATGATTCATCGTATCGAACAACAGCTAGCCAACTTGACAAAAAATCAAACCGACAATGCTGACCGACTTGAATTACTGTCGTTTCAACTCAATGAATTAGATGAAGCTAGCATTCTAGAGGGCGAGTTTGAAGAACTCGTACAAGAACTCTCTAGACTTGAAAATTCACAAGCGCTGACTGATGGCATACAACTAGCGATAGATCAGCTATATCATAATGACACCAGTAACGTCACTTCTGAACTCGGCAAACAAATCAATAAACTAACGGAATTGCTTAACTATGATAAAAATTTATCAGCCCCTCATGAGTTATTGAATTCATCGCTCGCGCAAATCGAAGAAGCACAAGATAGTCTTGAAGCTGCGCTACGGCAAGTCGAACAAGACCCTCAACGATTAAAGGAAGTCGAACAACGGGTTGATACCATCATCAATTTAGCACGTAAGCATCGTTGCTCAGAACGTGAATTATCTGCACGACACGCCGAATTACAAACTGAGTACGAACGTATTCAAAATATCAGTAATAAGCCTGAAAAGTTACAATCTGAACTTCAGAAACACAATCAAGAGTACCGAATCATTGCTAAGTCGGTCTCAGATAAACGACAAATAGTTGCGAGAGAGTTATCCAATCAAATTACTGAGCAGATGCAAGATCTCGGCATGCAAGGTGGTCGTCTTGAAATACAGGTTAAGCCACGCGATTCAGATAAGGCCATTGTCACCGAGTATGGCATTGATCAAATCGAATACTTGGTTAGCACAAATCATGGCGTGCCATTAAAATCTCTGCAGAAAACCGCTTCTGGTGGCGAACTATCGCGTATCAGTCTGGCCATTCAAGTCATTATCAGCACTCAATCAGATACCCCCACTCTAGTTTTTGATGAAGTCGATGTCGGTGTTGGCGGTAAAATTGCCAGCTCGGTCGGCAAGCGTTTACGACGTTTAGGTAGTAATGCACAGGTCATTTGCATTACTCACCAACCGCAAGTTGCCTCTCAAGGCCATCAGCATTTATTTGTCGATAAAGTGCAACATGACAACGAGACCTATTCAACCTTGATCAAATTAAAAGATCAAATGCGTACAGATGAAATAGCTCGCATGTTGGGCGGTGACGAAATAACCGAGCGCACTCGCGCTCATGCCCAAGAAATGCTGGCACAATCAGTTAATATTTAAAATTATTTACATGAAAACAGAATTCAACCACTTCGATGTAAGCTCGGCACAACTATCTGACATTGCAGATATACAAATATTACTAAATCATTACGCTAGCATGGGAGACCTGTTACCGCGCAGCAAACAAGATATCATAGAGAACATTGAACACTTTCAAGTAATTCGCGACAAAACAAACGTCATCGCTTGTGGTGCTTTAGAAAATTTCACTGAAGAATTAGCTGAAATTAGAAGCTTGATGGTGAGTTCTGAAATCAAACACAATGGCCTGGGTAAAAAAATCGTCGATGAACTAATCAAAGCAGCTCATCAACGTAAAGTAAAACGAGTCATGGCATTAACTTATGTGCCTACTTTTTTTCATAAACTAGGTTTTAAAACAGTAGATAAATCAATTTTCCCTGAAAAGGTTTGGGGCATTTGTGTAAACTGCTACAAATTCGATAACTGCGATGAAATCGCGGTTTTGCTCGAGTTATAAATTAAATTCAATACTATGAAAACAATAGCAAATCTAATGAAATACACTATTCGATTATCAATCATTGTTATAACAATGTTATTCTTAACCGCATGTATTCGACCATATCAACCAGATGTTCAGCAAGGCAATATCATTAACAACAGTGATTTAATGCAAATTAAATACGGTATGAATAAGCAAGAAATTTTATTCATACTCGGCACACCATTAGTAATTGACCCTTTTAACCAATCACGCTGGGATTATTATTACTCGAAAAAAAGTTACCGCGATAGAGAAACAATGACTCGCCTTATTACTGTTACTTTTGATGGTGATAACCTGATCAATCTACAGGGCGATGCAGACTTGTCTACCATTGCTAGTTTAGAGCCTAGCACTGAAGACACGCAACATGGCGGTACAGTAATCACAAAACCGACACATCGTGCAAAAGGTTTTTTGACTAGATTATTTAACAAGGATCCTAAACCAGCAGAAGATGACCCTGAACCAGTAGAAGACCCTAGCTAGCTCAAGGCTGTTTAATTTAAGCTCAAGGCTGTTTAATTTAAGCTCAAGGCTGTTTATTCCCCATAGTCTTACCGAGTAACGCCAGTTGCCGGCGTACTTCTTTGGGGTCAGCCGTGAGTGGCCGATAAATTTCCACACGATCCCCTTCTTCAAGCAATGTATCAAGATCAACTTTTTTCGAATAAATTCCAAGACGTATGCTACCCATCGAGCATCCAGAAAGTGCCGTAATTTCATTCAAGAAACTAGACTCTTCAACCAAGTCACCAACACTTTGTCCACGTTGCATCGCTAGCTCTTTAATCCATTGCTGTTCTTTTGTGGCGTACACAATACTGACCGAAATTTTATGCATTAGCTGACCCATATAATACTTTTGCTCGATCCTGGAATGCTTCTAGCTGCGCGGTAATAATATTTGTGAAAACTTTTGCCATCATATGTTTAGTTAAAGAGCGCTCAAAATCAAAGTTCATATTAAGTGATACTTTACAGGCTTCATCACTCAGCGCAAAAAACAGCCACTCTCCACTAAGAGACGTGAATGGTCCATCAACTAGTCTTAGCTTGATAGACTGATTTCGTGTATTCAAATTACGTGTGGTAAATTCGATGTTGAGCCTGGCATATGAAATAACCAATTTCGCGATAACTTCTTCTTCACTCTCGCTAATGATTTTACTCGCCTGACACCAATTTAAGAAGCCTGGATATGATCGAATATCGGCAACCACATCATACATTTGACGGGCACTGTACGGCAGTAAAGCGGACCTGGAAATATTCATATTGATTGACTATCAAATTGTGTTAAAGGCGCGAGTAAATCACCATGATTAAAACACCTCCTATTATAAGCGGTGCGATGACACGAGTGCAAAATCGCCATATTTTGTAGGCTAGATTGAACCCTATTGATAAAGCTTCCTTTGACTGAGCCTGCGAAAACTTCCAGCCAGTAAAAATAGCGATAAGCAACGCGGTCACTGGCATCAATAAATGCGTTGTTAAAATATTGAATAAATCGAAGAAACCATTCGTCTGTAGATTATCAAAATAATAAAAGCTGAATCTGTATTCACTAAAAGAGTAAACCGACAACCAGCCAACCCCCCATGCAAAGACACCAACAACCCAAGCAGCTACGCGCCTCGAAACACGAAACTGATCTATAGACCAGGCTATTGCAGGCTCAAGTAAAGCAAAAGATGAAGTCAAAGCAGCTACCAGCAACAACGAAAAAAACAAGGTGCTCCACAGTACACTGTTTTCGGTCATTTGTGAAAACGCTACTGGTAATGTTTGAAAGATCAACCCTGGGCCAGCATCGGGACGCACCCCAAAGGCAAAGACAATCGAAAAAATCATTAGGGCCATCAACACGGCAACGACGGTATCCGATATTAGAATAACCGCAGAGCCAGAAAATAATGGCCTTCCATCACTTAAATATGCGCCATACATCATTAATACGCCGGCACCAATACTCAACGAGAACAACGCCTGACTGAATGCACTGACAATCAATTCTGGGCTAATTGCATTCAAATCCACGGTAAAGATAAATTGCATGGCGCGTTCAAAATCACCGACTTGGCTGGCGTAGATACACAACCAAACCAACAAACC
>JALZWI010000241.1 GCA_023299895.1 Arenicella sp.
CAGGTTTTGAAACGTGGTACCCTCTTCGGACCTCGTGCGAAAAAGTTATATGAATATTACAAGTCGCACAATTCGATAGATGAGATTCCTACTGCGGAAAGAGAAAAATTAGAAAGACAGGTTTTCAAAAAACCGTTGGAAGAAATCTGGCAGATGTGTATCGACTTTTTTCAAGAACGTGATCCTGCACAGATCGAACGCGCGCAAAATAATCCTAAGCGTAAGATGGCTTTGATCTTCAGATGGTACCTCGGTCTTTCTTCCAATTGGGCGAATGCAGGCACATCTGATCGTGTCCCTGATATGCAAATTTGGTGCGGTCCTGCCATGGGCGCATTCAACGACTGGGTCAAAGGCACCTACTTGGAACATTATGAAAACCGTAAAGTAGCTGACGTCGCTGAGCATATTATGCAAGGGGCCGCCTACTTATATCGCATCCAGTCACTGAAGATGCAAGGCGTCCAATTGCCTGCTAGTTTGGAGCATTATGTCCCCAGCCGAAAGGAGAATTTGGTTTTAGCATAATCTTTTAATAATAATTTGGGCACTCCCCCAAAGAGAAAACCCTCTTGAGCTAATAGCTCAAGAGGGTTTTCTCTTTGGGGTCAGGCTATGCGCTACTCCGCGTCCGCTACGGTCCTGCGGACATCCCGAAAGAGCGGGATAAGCTCCTATCCTTAGTGCAAAGGGACCAAGTTAAAAATCACGATTCTGAAAATCGAACAGGATGGATGTGTTCCAGAAAAGGAACAATTATTGTCATTCTAAAACCAGACCTAGGTTCAATTAAATACCCATGCGTTTTTTTCTCGTCACTCTGATAATTTTCTCGTCACTTGCTGCCCTTGCTCAAGTGGACAGTACAGAGGTACGCGATCTCAAAATAACCGCCGACTTTAGATTTCGACTAGAACAGGATTGGAACTCTCGTAATGCAAACGGAGCGCTTCGGGATGATCGAATGCGTTTGCGGTATCGTTTCCGTTTCGGCTTGAACTATCAACTAGACAAACACTCCTCTTTTGGTGGCCGGATTCGTACTGGCAACATCAATGATCAGCAAGGGCCTCACCTGACCTTAGGAGGAGGTAATGGAGAATTCGGTCTCGCTCAGATTGGTTTTGAAAAACTATATTATCAATTCAAACGGCAAGGCTTTAAAGGTTGGGTAGGTAAAAACGCTATTCATATCAAAAAGACGAATGAGTTGTTCTGGAATGACAATGTCTTTCCCGAAGGTATCGCCATTCAATATGGCATTCCGACAAACAAATCTAATACACTTGATGAGCTAAAAATTTCAGCCGCTCATTTCGTCATTCAATCAAAGGGTGAGGACTTTTTGAACGATGCTTATATGCAGGTAGCCCAACTAGAATTCATACTCTTAGATAATAATTTGAGTGTATTCCCTGGGTTCTACTACTTCCATGATTTGGGTAATATCCCTGACCAACAACACGAATATTTATTGGACTATAAAATTTTTCACCTCGGATCCGAGGCTGTGATCTCAAAAAAACACAATCTCCGTCTGAGTGCTGAACTCTATACCAATCTGCAAAATTATGACAATCGAGCCGAAATCCCTTCCCAATTGAGAGATCAAACAAATGGTTTTGTGATCACCGCTAAATATGGCAAACTCAAGAAAAAAGGAGATTTTACTGTAGATCTGTATTATGCCTATTTAGAAAGGTTTGCGATCGTAGATTACTTTGCGCAAAACGATTGGGCACGTTGGGACTATTCTGGTTTTGATGCAAGCGGTTCGAGGCTTTCCAATTTTCATGGTGTGGAACTTAGAATAGGTTATGCCTTCAAAGAAAAATTTAACCTAATCTTCCGTGCATATCAAGTTGAACAGCTCGTCGCAGAGGGCTTAACTACAGAGAATGGCAGCAGAGTTAGATTGGACTTGAATATAGGATTCTGAGACAGCCACTACCCTACCATTGGTGTAAATAAATAAGGCACCACGAACTTAAAAAAGACAATCAATAACAGCACGGAAATGATATTCAACCATATTCCTGTGCGTGCCATATCCGCTACCTTGATATGACCACTGGCAAATACAATCGCATTGGGCGGAGTCGCCATGGGCAACATAAAGGCACAGCTGGCTGCGATAGTTAGTGGAATAAGCAATTGAAGAATATCTACGTCCAGACCAATGGCCACCCCAGCCGCCATCGGTGCAAAAATCGTAATCAAGGCTACATTACTCATCAGTTCTGTCATGAATAGAAGTATGGCAATCAAAATAGTACACAAGACCAGCACACTCAATCCTTGGTAACCACTTACAGCAGTACCAATCAGATCAATAATACCAGCAGATGATAAACCATTAGCTAGCGCTAAGCCTCCTCCAAAGAGAATGATAATCCCCCAAGGCAAATTTTTGGTGTCTTCCCACTTAAAAATCAATTCATTTTTTATTGTGATAGAAAAGCAAGCAAAAGCGGCGACTAGACCAATGGTTGTATTTGACAAGTTGAGATCTGGAATCCATTGATTGATGTTATTTTTCATTATCCAAAGAAAGATAGCTACTGAAAAAATTCCGAGAATGATCTTTTCTGAGGTCTTCATGGCCCCTAAGTTTGCAATCTCATTGGCGATGATTTTGTCTGACTTTTCTATATCGCCCAAT